>CAYMYD010000124.1:5761-7098 GCA_964394535.1 uncultured Propionivibrio sp.
CTGATGGGCAACGGACGTTTCCGTGAAGCGATGGAGCTGGTGGAAAGCTGCAATCCGCTGCCCAACGTCACCGGCCGCGTCTGCCCGCAAGAGCTGCAATGCCAGGGCGTTTGCGCGCACAACAAGCAGCCGATCGAAATCGGCCAACTCGAATGGTTCCTGCCACAGCGTGAAAAGGTGGTGAACCCCGAAGGCATCGCCGCACGTTTTGCCGGTTTCCCCGACCCCTGGGCGAAGGCCGACAAGCCGCCGATTGCCGTCGTCGGCTCCGGCCCGGCCGGCCTCATCAATGCCTACCTGCTGGCCGTCGAAGGCTATCCGGTGACGGTGTTTGAAGCCTTCCACGCGCTCGGCGGCGTGCTGCGCTACGGCATCCCCGAATTCCGCCTGCCCAACGAACTCATCGACGATGTTGTCGGCAAGATCAAGATGCTCGGCGGCAAGTTCGTCACCGACTTCGTCGTCGGCAAGACAGCCACCCTGCAAAACCTGCGGGAAGCCGGTTTCTGGAAGATTTTCGTCGGTACCGGTGCCGGGCTGCCGCGCTTCATGAACGTTCCGGGCGAACACCTCCTGAACGTCATGTCGGCCAACGAGTTCCTGACCCGGGTGAATCTCATGCAGGGCCTGCACGATGATTACGAAACCCCGCTGCCGGAAACCAGGGGCAAGGAAGTCATCATCATCGGCGGTGGCAACACCGCGATGGATGCGGCGCGCACCGCCCGTCGTCTGGGCGGCAACGTGACCATCGTCTATCGCCGTACCAAGAGCGAAATGCCGGCGCGGGTGGAAGAACTGCACCACGCCCTCGAAGAAGGCATCCAGCTCAAGGTACTGCGCTCGCCCTGCGAGTTCATCGGCGACGACAAAACCCACTTCGTCACCGGGGCCGTGCTGGAAGTCATCGCCCTGGGCGAACCGGATGCCTCCGGCCGCCGCAGCCCGGTAGCCACCGGCGAGACCGAGCTCATGAAGGCCGACCTCGTCATCATGGCGCTGGGCAACACCGCCAACCCGATCATCAAGGATTCCGAACCGAGCCTGCAAACGACCAAATGGGGCACCATCGAGCTCGGCAAGGGCACGATGCAGACCTCGCTCGACGGCATCTATTCGGGCGGCGACGCAGCGCGCGGCGGCTCCACCGCCATCCGGGCCGCCGGTGACGGTCAGGCGGCAGCGCGTGAAATCCTCGGCAGCATCGACCTTTCCGCCGAGGAAATCAGCCAACGCGTGGCGAGTGCCGGTCAATACACCGAACTCGCTTCCCGTCCGCAGCAGATCCTCGAAAAAATCCAGCTCTCCGGCGGCATCGTCGAATTCATCGTCTATGC
>CAYMYD010000125.1:0-7080 GCA_964394535.1 uncultured Propionivibrio sp.
AAACATGCCAAGTGGGATGAAAGTCTGCTGACGCTTGCATAAGCCTGAAAAGACGCAGAGAAAACAACCCTCTTGATCCACAGATCACGCAGATTTTCAAGTTGTTGTTGCTCGATAACTTAATAACTTAATCAGCGTAGTCTGTGGATTGTTTTTTCATTGCCCTGAGCAGCACACACCATGAAAGTTAGCGACTTTCCTAAGCTCATCGAATAGGGAAATGAAAAATGCCTTGATTTTTTGCGCTACGCCACGTCCTCTACGCCTTTGCAGTGAATAACCGCATTTTTCAGGATTAAGCCTCTGCCTGGATCGAAGCGCGTTTCAGCACCATCGAAAATGTAAAACGTCCTGCAGGGTGGATCGAAACCGTTGTCGAAAAAACCTTACCGGAACGGCCTATGTAACGACGAATGATCTTGAGAGCCGGAGAACCGACAGGGGCTTTCAGTTCTTCGGCCATTTCCGTTGGCACTCCAATGGCCGTGATGCTCTGGAACACTTCGGCACTTGCCTGGCCGTACTCGGTTTCAATCAATTCGCTGATAAGTGCGTAGGGGTGTTTGCTGACGAGCTTTTTGATTCCCGAATACGCGATATCGACATAGTTATCGGTCCAGCAGATTGGTGGTGCCGTTTTGGCCTCGTTCTGGCGAATACTCCGAATGTGAAACCAGCGCGTACCGGGCGCGCATTCGATTACTTGGGCAAGTTCCGTATCGGCGACGATCTCACCGGTTTTCTTAACGACACGCAGATGGTTTGCGGCGAGCTGGATCAGGTCTTCAAGCGAAGCAAGCGACTGATTGAAACCAGACGTTGTCTGTGCCCGCTCGATTCGAGTACCGATTCCCTTGTGCCGCGAAATCAGACCGAGATCCTCAAGCTCACGAAGTGCGGCACGCACCGTATGACGGCTGGCACCGTAGATTTCGCAAAGCATTGATTCAGAAGGAAGCAGTGACCCTGTTGAAAAACGACCGGAACCAATGCCTTCGGCAAGGTTACGGGCAATCTGGGCATAGCGCGTTTCGCTCATAGTGATAAGAAGTTCTATTTGGTACGCAGGGTTTGCAGTTTATCAGAGAGGAGGAAAGAACAGGGGAAACACGCCAAACCACCGACCAAGGATAGCTAGCAGCGGATAGTTGGCGCAGCCTTGACTTTCGTTATCATGGAAGATAAATTAAATGTCCGTACAATTAACAATGTTCGGACAAATTCTTTTAGAAGATGAACGAACACTTACTTGCCCCAACACCAGCGAAGCCCCATAAAGGAGTAGTTCTCCATGCCCAAAATAAAAACGCTATCCTGCACGGAATGCGGACAATTGCATTGCTATCGGCACAACAAGAAGTACCCTGACTTCTGCCTGTCCGAAACAACCGACCCGGATGAAGTCGAGGCGACAGCGGTAATTTATCGCGGCGATTCTCTTGACGCAAAATACGCCAAAGCCGCCGCCGAAGTCGAAGGACTGCATTATTGCAAAATATCGCGTGTCGAAGAAATCATCGCCTTTGCCAGACGGGTTGGCGCAGTGCGCATCGGCATCGCATCCTGCATTGGCCTGATCGAAGAGTCAAAAATTTTTGCCAAGGTGTTGCGCACGGCTGGGTTTGAACCGTTCACCGTGCTGTGCAAGGTCGGGTCTGTGGAAAAAACCAAGGTCAATATTGACGAGAATCTGAAAATCCAAAAAGGCAACTACGAAGCCTGCTGCAACCCCATCCTGCAAGCCAGGTTGTTGAATCGGGAAAAAACCGATCTCAACGTCATCGTGGGCCTTTGTGTCGGACATGACGCGCTCTTCAGCAAACATTCTGAAGCACCGGTCACAACGCTGGTGACCAAAGATCGCCTGACCGGACACAATCCGGTAGTCACCCTCTATACCGCAACGACTTACAGCAAGCGCATTTTTGACTCGCAGCACCTGCAATCGCTGTAACGGATACCGGAACGCCAGAAACCCCCTCCCAAATCGCCCTCTCAGGGCTTGACACATATGTACGGACAATATAACCTGTTCGGACATATAAATGTCCGAACAGGTTTTTATGTACGGACAGATTATTTTCTGTCAAAAGGAGAGTCTCATGGGTTCCACCGTCATTGATTCCGTTCTTTATCGTGATTCTTTCGGCACACCAGCGATGCGCGCCATTTTCAGCGACCATGAACTGGTTCGCAAATATGTCGAAGTAGAGATCGCACTCGCACGGGCTGAAGCGCGTTGCGGGGTGATTCCCCACGCAGCGGCAGAAGAAATCGCCGAAAAATGCAATGCGGAAACACTCGACTTCGATCTTTTGCGCCACGAAACCGAGATTGTCGGTTACCCGATTCTGCCGCTTGTGCACCAAATCTCGAAGCAGGCGGGTGCTTCCGGTGGTTACATTCATTGGGGCGCGACAACACAGGACATCATGGATACCGCCGTCGTGCTGCAAATTCGTGATGGTCTGGCGATTGTCGAGGAGGATATCAAGGCGCTGCGCGGCATCCTCGCTGACCTCTCGCGTCGCTATCGTGATACGCCGATGGCCGGTCGCACGCATCTGCAACAGGCCTTGCCGATCACGCTGGGCTACAAGACGGCGATCTGGCTCGACATGTTTGACCGCCACGCCGAACGCCTTAACCAGTTAAAGCCTAGGGTTCTCGTGGGCGAATTTGCGGGTGCCGCCGGAACACTGGCTTCTCTGGGCGATAAGGGGCTTGAAGTTCAAAAGGCGATGATGGAAGAACTCAACCTAGGAGCACCGGTATCGACCTGGCACGTCGCCCGGGACGGTTTCGCAGAAGCCCTGAATTTCCTGGCGCTCGTTACCGGTTCGCTCGGCAAGATCGCCTACGATGTGATGCTGCTGGCAGCCAACGAATTCGGCGAACTTTACGAACCATTTGTCAAAGGACGTGGTGCGAGCAGCACGATGCCGCAGAAACGTAACCCGATCTCCAGCGAGTTGATGCTGGCCTGCGCCAAGGGCGTTCGCCAGCAGGCGGGGCTGATGCTCGACGCAATGGTGCAGGATCTTGAGCGGGCGACCGGTCCGTGGCACGCCGAATGGATTGCGATTCCCGAAGCATTCATTCTTTCTGCCGGGGCGCTCAATCAAGCGAAATTCATGCTCTCCGGCCTCATTGTTGACGAGCAGGCGATGATCCGCAACCTGGGCCTCACCAAAGGACTGATCGTCGCCGAAGCTGTGATGATGGGACTCGCCCCCTACATCGGTCGTCAGGACGCGCATGACGTGGTCTATGACGCCTGTCGGGTGGTCAACGAAAAGGGCGGTCGCTTGGCCGATGTGCTGAACGCAATGCCTTCAGTTTCCAGTCGACTTGATCCTCAACTGATCGAACGGCTGACCGATCCGGCCAACTACCTCGGAATCGCTCCGCAGATGGTCGACCAGGTACTCGCCAGTTCGGCAAAGCTGGGCTAACCCACAGCAGCAACAGAACTGCCCGCTGGCCATCGCCATAACGGATCGGCACAGCGGGCATTTACGGTTGAAAACTTGACCAGACTTCGGGAGACATCATGACATCCGCAACAACCACATCCCCTGACCCACGCCGGAAACAGATCGTTGCCGCGCTGATTCCCGTTCTGATCGGGGTCGCCATCTGGTTTACACCGGCACCGGCAGACCTCAAACCACAGGCTTGGCACATGTTCGCCATTTTCGCCGCGACCATCGCCGGCATTCTGACGCAACCTCTGCCTTCGGGCGCGATCATGCTGATCGCGATCACTGTTGCCATCTTCACCAAAACCATGACTGAGGCAAAGGCGCTGGCCGGCTTCGCCAATGGCACTGTCTGGCTCATCTTTTGTGCCTATGTGCTGTCGCTAGGCTTCGTCACTTCCGGACTGGGCAAGCGCATTGCATACAAGATGCTGTCGATGTTCGGCGGTAGCAGTCTGGGAATCGCCTATTCGCTCGGCGTATCCGATCTCATCATGGCCCCGGCAATGCCCTCAGTCACCGCACGTTCAGGCGGCATCATCTTCCCGATCGCCCGTTCGATCAACGACGTGCTCGGCTCCGGCCCCGGCCCGACCGGAAAAAAGATCGGTGACTTCCTGACTATGTCCTGCTTCCAGTTCACCCCGATTACCGGTGCCATGTTCCTTACCGGCATGGCGGCAAACCCGCTGGTTGGCAAGCTGGCCAAGGACATGGGCATTGAAATCAGCTGGGCGGGCTGGTTTTCCGCTGCCGTTGTTCCCTGCCTCGTTTGTTTTTGTCTGATGCCCCTTCTTGTTTACAAGGTGCTTGACCCGGAGCTCAAGAAAACACCAGAAGCGAAAGACCTCGGACGTAACTCGCTTGCCGCACTCGGGCCGATGTCCACCGCCGAGATCAAGGTAGCGATCGGTTTCGTGCTGGCGCTTGTCGGATGGGGAACGAGCATCATCACGCAAATTTCGGCGACCTCGGTCGGTCTGGCACTTGCTGCTTACCTGCTCGCCTCGCAGGCCGTTTCGTGGAAGGATCTGCTGAAGGATCACGCCGCTTGGGATACCGTCATCTGGTTCGCAGTCATCATCAGCCTGGCAAGCGGACTTTCCGATCTGGGTTTCATCAAGTGGATGACGACGCACCTGGCTGGCTCGATGAAAGGCCTGTCGGGCATGGAGGCTTTCCTGCTGCTCGGTCTGATCTATATCTATGTCCATTATCTTTTTGCAACGGCTTCGGGACACGTTGCTGCGCTCTACCCGGCTTTTGCAGGAACCGCCATCGCCGCTGGTGCGCCGCCAATGATGGTCGCCATCTGCTTCGGCATCTTCAGCAACCTGATGTGGTCAATCACCGAATACGCCGGTGGTCCTGGCCCGCTCTATTTCGCCCAGGGCTATTTCGAGCGGCCTCGCTTCTATCGGATCAACCTGCTTGTTGTTACAACAAATGTGATTCTGACTTTCATCGTCGGTATGGCCTGGTGGAAGATGATTGGCCTTTACTGAGGAGTCAAATACCGAGCAATTCATAGCAATCGCGCCGGATGATCGCCTTCCATGTAAACAGAAGGAGACTCCGGCGCATATCGTTACTACCTTCCTCTTGAATCAATGAACTCCGCTTATTTTGATGCTCAAGCCGTGACTTGGGATGAGGAACCGTACCGGCTTGCACGGGCTGAAGCCGTTGCAGCCGGCATCCGTCGCCAGTTGCCACTGAACTCCAGCATGAACGGGTTCGAGTTTGGCTGTGGCACGGGACTGCTGAGCTTCTGCTTGCAAGCCGATCTTGGCGGAATCACGCTTGCGGACACCTCACCAGCGATGCTGGAAGTGCTTAAAGGCAAGCTTGACGCTACCGGAAGCAGGCACATGAGGCCATGGAAACTCGATCAGGAAAACAGCAGTTTTCCCGCAGAAAGCTTTGATCTCGTCTACTCGCTGATGACTTTCCACCACATCGAAGATATTGCCCGGCTTCTCGGAAAGCTGCGCGCACTCCTCAAATCTTGTGGCTACCTGTGTGTCGCCGACCTTGATCGCGAAGATGGTTCGTTTCACAATGAAGAAACCGTCCCGCATCATGGCTTCGATCGGAATGAGCTCAAGCGCCTGGTGTGCTCGGTCGGCTTCCGTGATGTTGTTTTTGAAACCGTTTTTGAAATCTGTAAAAGCACGAATGGGGTAGAAAAATCATTTCCGGTTTTTTTGATGATTGCCCAAGCCGATACCTTGTTGGCAACGTAAGAGAAATTCCCTGATGCCCTCCAGTAACAACGCCAGAAAAAGCATGCTTGCGTTGGCGCTGGGCGGCTTCATCTGCTTTGCGCTGCTTTACACAACACAGCCGCTTCTTCCTCAGCTTTCGACACATTTCGGCGTCTCTCCGGCAAGCGCTAGCCTGAGCGTGACTGCCGGCACCTCGGCGATGTCGCTGCTGCTTATCCCGTTCGGCCTCATGGCTGACCGCTACGGGCGCGAGAAGATGATGCGACTGGGTTTGACTGCCGCCGGTATTTTCTCGATTGCCTCGGCTTTCGCCACGGATTTTTCCCTGCTCGTGCTTTTCCGGATCGGAGTTGGCGCATCCATCGCCGCCTATCCGGCACTCGCCATGGGTTACCTCGGTGATGAAATCCCCCAGGAAACGCACGGTAAAGCGATGGGACTATATATCTCCGCCAATGCACTGGGCGGCATGTCCGGGCGCTTTGTTGCCGGCTTTTTGAGCGAATGCTTCGATTGGCGTACGGCACTTCTGCTGCTGGGTGTTGCCGGATTTCTTGCCGCGCTGGTTTTCTGGCGCGCTCTGCCATCTGCACAGCGCTTCTCTCCGGGTTCGCTCCAGCCTGCCATCCTGCTTCGGGATGTACGCAAACTCTTCTCTGATCCCTGCCTGCCCTGGCTCTTTGTCACCGGCTTCCTCATCATGGGCAGTTTCCTCGGGATCTACAACTATCTGGGGTTCCGCCTCAGCGCAGCTCCTTACTTTCTTGGGCCAACCGCCATCGGTGCATTCTTCCTGCTCTACGCCGTCGGAAGTGTTTCATCGACCTGGGCAGGCCAACGGATCAATCGCCTCGGACGTCAGCGCCTGATTCTGTACATGAGTCTCACCATGAGCGTAGGCGTCTTGATCACGCTTTTTTCTTCCATCGTTCTGATCATTGCCGGACTCGGCGTTTTTACCTTCGGTTACTTCGGATTGCACGCAGTCGCGAGCGGTTGGGTAGGACAACGCGGTGGCACACGCAAGAGCCTTGTCTCCAGCCTTTACCTCTCCAGTTATTATCTGGGAGGCAGTGTGATCGGTAGTGCCACCGGCTGGCCCTGGTTGCATGGCGGCTGGACAGCGGTCGTTGCCAGCCTGCTCGTCTATACAAGCGCCTTGTCCGCAATTGCCCTGCGATTGCGGCACAGCGACGAATGTGTACGATGACGCGCAGCCCAACCGGGCCCGCAGATTGTTTTCCAAACGCCCGACGCAGACCTGCGCGCAAACAGGACAAAGTACCGCCTGATGGACAATCCGGGTTAAAGCAATATCAATATTGACCAATCGTTCATATCTTTGCAGAATGCAAACATATGAAAAGCAA
>CAYMYD010000126.1:0-4898 GCA_964394535.1 uncultured Propionivibrio sp.
TGCATCTTGATCTTGCGTTCCGCCTCGGTGGTCAGCGCACGCATGATCGGCGGCTGGATGAGCGGCACCAGCGCCATGTACGAGTACGCGGCGACGGCAATCGAGCCCATCAGGTGCGGGGCAAACTTCGAGGAAACGTAGATCGAGGTCGGGCCGTCCGCGCCGCCGATGATGGCAATCGCGCAGGCTTCGAGCAGGGAGTAGTCAAAGCCCGGCACGAGGTTCAGCAGCATCACGCCGATCAGCGTTCCGAACACACCGAACTGCGCCGCCGCGCCGAGAATCGCCATGCGCGGGTTGGCCAGCAGCGGGCCGAAGTCCGACAGCGCACCGATGCCGATGAACACCAGCAAGGGCAGCAGCTCGTTGGACAGGCCGTACTCGAAGATCAGGTACAAGAGGCCATGCGGGGGATCGCCCATCCCGGCGAAGGGAACGTTGACCAGCACCGTGCCAAAGCCGATCGGCACCAGCAGCATCGGTTCAAAGTCCTTGACCACACCGAGGTAGAGCAGCAAGAAGCCGATACCGATCATGAACAGCGATTTCCAGCCGTCTTTCGCCATGAACCCGGCAACGCCGGTGCTCTTGGCGATGCTGGTCACCGCGCCGACCACGGAAATTTCAGGAACCGGCTTTTTGGCCACGGATGCATCCGCACTCTGGGCCGGAGCGGCCGGGGTATCGGCCTGCGCCGTCGTCGGGTTGGCCTGCACCGGGTCGGCCGTGAAGGCACCAATGGCACCGATACCGCCAATCAGGAGCAAGGCGCAAGCCAGCGTCATGAACAGGGTTTTCAATGTCTTTCTCATGGTCTTGGCCTTTAGCAAACGATGGCGAGAACCTGGCCGGCGGCTGCCGATTCCCCGGTTCCAACCTTGTAGGTGATGACCCCCGCCACCTTGGTCTTGACTTCGAGTTCCATCTTCATCGATTCGATGATGATCACCGACTCGTCCTTGACCACGGTGTCGCCATTGGCTTTGAGGTAGCGCAGCACGGTACCGCCCACCGGCGCATCGACCGGGGTTCCGGCCCCCGTCGGGGCAGCCACGGGCAGGGGCGGGGGCGCTGGTGCAGGGGCCGGAGCGGCCACCGGAGCAGGAGCCGACGCAGGCGCAGCAGCAACGGGCGCAGCCGCACCGCCACCAGAACGAACCACCGCGAGTACCTGACCCGCCGCCGCCGATTCTCCGGTGCCCACCTTGTAGGTGATGACCCCGGCGGTCTTGCTCTTGACTTCGAGTTCCATCTTCATCGATTCGATGATGATCACCGATTCATCCTTGGCCACGGTGTCGCCATTGGCCTTGAGGTAGCGCAGCACGGTGCCGCCCACCGGCGCATCGACCGGCGTTTCGACGGCGGGTCCGCTGGACGCCACGGGTGCAGGTGCAGGCGCAGCAGCGGCAGCGGCAGCCGGTGCGGCAACTGCCGACCCGGCCGGTTTCACGGCCACCGCGTAATCACGGCCATCGACCTTGACGCTGCCTTCGCTGACGACGATCTGGTAGTCCCGGTTATCGACGTTGAGCACGTAGCTCGACGGCATGGCGGCGGGCTTGGCCGCAGCAGCCGGTGCAGGCGCGGCTTTTTCTTCGGCTTTCTTCGCTTCGAAGACCACCGGGCCCTTGGCACGGCTGTCGAAGAACTTGAGCGCAACCTGCGGGAACATGGCGTAGGTCATCACGTCGTCGATATTGACTTCGCTCTTGCCGGTCTTTTCCTTGAGTTCTTCCTCGATCTTGGCGAGTTCGTTGGGGATCAGGTCGGCCGGACGCTCGGTGACCGGCTTGTTCATGTTGAGGCCCTTCAGCGCCTTCTTGACCAGTTCGGGATCGGGATCGGCCGGGGTCTTGCCGTAGTTGCCGACGAGGAGATTCATCGATTCGGCGGTCAGGTTCTGGTAGCGGCCCATCAGTACGTTCAGGACGGCCTGCGTGCCGACGATCTGCGAGGTCGGGGTGACCAGCGGGGGATAGCCGAAGTCCTTGCAGACGCGGGCATTTTCCTTGAGCACTTCGTCGAGCTTGTCGAAGGCTTTTTGCTGGCGGAGCTGGCTTTCCAGGTTGGAGAGCATGCCGCCGGGGATCGCCGCCTTGAGGATGCGCGTATCGGCACCGGAGAAGGAGCTTTCAAACTGTTCGTACTTGGGACGCACGACATCACGGAAGTAAGCGGCGATTTCGAGCAGCAGGTCCATGTCGAGCCCCGTGTCGTACTCGGTGCCCTTGAAGATTTCGACCAGCGATTCGGTCGGGGAGTGGGACGGGCCCATCGACATCGAGGAAATCGAGGTGTCGATCATTTCGGCACCGGCTTCGACGGCCTTGACCAAGGTCGCCACGGACATGCCGGTGGTCGAATGGGAGTGCACATGCACCGGCAGATCGACCGCTTTCTTGATCGCCTTGACCAGATCGTAGGCGGTATAGGGGGAGAGCAGCGAGGCCATGTCCTTGATGCAGATCGAATCCGCGCCCATGTCGGCGAGGCTCTTGGCCAGCTTGGCGTAGCTTTCGATGGTATGTACCGGAGAAACGGTGTAGCTGATCGCGGCCTGGGCGTGTTTGCCGGATTTCTTGACGGCGCGCATCGGCACCATGAAGTTGCGCGGATCGTTCAGCGCGTCGAACACGCGGAAGACATCGACGCCGTTGATGGCCATGCGTTCGACGCATTTTTCGACGACGTCGTCAGCGTAGTGACGGTAGCCGAGAATTGACTGGCCGCGCAGGAGCATCTGGTGCGGGGTATCGGGGATGGCTTTCTTGAGCTGGCGGATGCGCTCCCAGGGGTCTTCGTTGAGGAAGCGGATGCACGAATCGAAGGTCGCGCCGCCCCAGGATTCAACCGACCAGAAGCCGACGGCATTGAGTTTGGCGGCAATCGGCAGCATGTCGGCGGTCAACATGCGTGTGGCGTGCAGGGATTGGTGGGCGTCGCGCAGGACGTTTTCGGTAATCAGAATCTTTGACATGACAATCTTTCCCTAAGTTTGAAATCGGATTCGTTACGGCGTTTTATTTGCCTTCGGCGCGCAGTTTCAGCGCCGTGGCGATGGCGGCGATCAGTGCGCCCTGGTTATCGACAGCCAGCGGTGCAACCGGTGCGGCGAGCGGAACGGCTGGTGTGGGCGCAGGTGCCGCAGCGGCCTCCGCCAGCGCAGCTTTCCCCAGAATGCGCGCCGAAATCTGTATCAGCACGACCAGCGATGCCACAAACAGAAATACCAGACCCATGCCGAGAATCATGATGATCGTCGCTTGGGTGAAATTGTCCATCCAGCTCATTGTCGAGTTCTCCCTGTGAACCAAAAGAAATGATTGTACCATGCGGCAAATCGGGCAATTACATGAAAAGCATGCGCTTGCCCGACGGGTAAGCTACCGGAGACAAGCCTTCAGTCAGCCTTCAGGGCGTCACCTGTACCCGCCCTGCCAGCCTGTTTCCGATTCCGATTGATGAGTAAAATCAGCCACCCACTTGATGAAAGCCAGCGATGCCCATTGTTCTTGAAGTCCGTGGCGAGCACATCCAGCTCGACCAGTTACTGAAAACCACCGGCCTGTGCCATTCCGGCGGCTTTGCCCATGCCGAAATCGAAGCGGGTCGGGTGCGGGTTGATGGTCAGGTCGAAACACGCAAGCGCGCCAAGCTGCGCCCCGGCCAACGCGTCACTTACGGCGACGAAATCGTCGAACTGTGTGCTGAAAACGGGAACCTTCCGCCTGCCTGATCGTACTCACTGGCCCGGCGTTTCTTCTTCCGCGAGCAGATCGACCATCTTCACGCCCAGCGCAAAGGCAATCCGGTCGATGTTGCGGATTGAAATATTGCGTTCACCACGCTCGACCGAACTGATGTAGTTGGGGTGAAGCTCGGCAAATTCGGCGACTTTTTCCTGCGTCAGTGCCTTTTGCAAACGGATACGCTTCATGTTGGCGGCAAACAGCAGTTGCGCCCGAAGTTCACGTATTTGCGGCTTTTCCCCTTGATTTCGCATGTCGAGAGTTTTTCCGACAGGCGTAGCCAGCACAACACACTTTGAGTTTGGTTTGTTACAATCCGCCCACTCTGTCTGGCACCTTTTCCGGAAAATCGAAAGCCATCAAGCAATGCGCTCACGCAGACAAATCAAAAAACGAGGCTCCAAAAACGCACGGAACGCACGCCAGCGGAAACTGGAAATCCTCAATGCCATGCTGGAGAAAAAGGTTCTGGAACGAACCGACGAACTGCGGCGGGCCAATGAAAAACTCGAACAGCTCGCCCGGCATGATGCGCTCACCGGACTGGCCAACCGCCTGTATGCCAACGAACGTCTGCGCGAAGAGTTCCTGCGCATGAAGCGCACGGGGTGTTGTTACTCGGTGCTGATGATCGACGTCGACCATTTCAAGCGCATCAACGACAGCTACGGTCATCTGATCGGTGACCAGACACTGCGTGCGATTGCCACCACGCTCCGGCAATCGAACCGGGAAATCGATTTTGTCGCCCGCTTTGGCGGCGAGGAATTCCTGGTCATCCTGCCCAATACCACGCCGGAAGGCGCTGCCTGCGTCGCCGAGAAAATCCGTGCGGCTGTCGCCGATATGGATGCCGGGGAAATTGGCCGGATTTCCGTCAGCATCGGCGTAGCGACCGCCAGTGGTGCAGACAACACGGAAGAGGAAGCCGTCCAACAGGCCGACCAATGCCTCTATCGGGCCAAGCTCAAAGGCCGCAACCGGGTTGAACAAGGCTGAAGACGCAAAGGGCTCTGTTTTCTTTGCATTGAGGTCCGGGCAAAAAAAAGCCAGACCCGAAGGTCTGGCAACGGAGGATAAACAGCAACCGGTTTGATCGTTCCCACGCTCCCGCGTGGGAACGCCGCTTTAAGGCGCTCCTGCGCC
>CAYMYD010000126.1:4998-7008 GCA_964394535.1 uncultured Propionivibrio sp.
AGCATCGGTGTGGCGGCGTAGCCGGGGGCGATGGCGATGCAGCGCACGTTGCGGATGTTGCGCAGCATGAATTCGCCGACCACGATCTTCGGCAGCAGCGCCGCCGCGACCTTGGCCGAGGAGTAGTTGAGCTGACCGACCTGGCCGACCTTGTTCACCGAGGAAATGGCGACCAGCAGGCCCGGCCAGCCACCATTGACCATCGCTTCGGCGCCGTCACGGATGGTCAGGAAGGTGCCGGTGAGGTTGGTGTCGATGACCGGCTGCCATTTGTCGAGGCCCATCTTGCGGTTGACCTTGCCGGTTTCCTTGTCGATGCCGAGCATGGTGCCATCGCGGATGATGCCGGCGCAGGAGACGACGATGTTGATCTTGCCGAAGGCTTCCAGCGCTGCCTGATAGAAGCGCGCGGTATCGGCTTCGCTGGTGACACTGGCCTGGACGCCGATGGCCTCGCCGCCCATGGCCTTGATTTCACCGAGTACGCGATCGATGTGCTTCTGCGCCATGTCAACGATCACGACCTTGGCACCGTGCGTGACGAAATATTTGGCGATGGCTTCGCCAATGCCGTTTCCACCGCCGGTAATGACGGCAACGCTACCTTTGATTTCCATGATTTATCCTTGAATTCGCTAAAGGTTGAAAGTCAGAGCTGTTGCGGGCAGGACGAGGAGTCCTTGTCCCAGTAGATGAAGTTCGGGTGCGTCACATCCGGGCCGACGATTTTCAGGTCGCCAATCATCGTCGGATGCGTCACATCCGGGCCGACGACCTTGATGCCGACCGGGAAGGCGGCCTTGACCAGTGCCAGGGCACGGGCTTCGACTTCGTTTTCCGGCACGCCGACAAACACGCCGGTGGCCACGTAGGCCGACTTGCCGTCAGCCCGCTGGCAGAGGATGTTCCAGCGCTCCGCCGCCTGCTCCAGCGAAAACGCCATGTCGTTGTAGGTAAAACTTTTCATGTTTCTTCCTTTACAGACGGGACGTTCATTTAGGGGCCTTGAGGACGGTGACGCAGTTGGTCACGGCAGAGCCGCCAACGTTGAAGACAACCCCGACATCGGCTTTTTTGGCCTTGACGCCAATCGCTTCGCCGACCAACTGCTTGTACGCCAGGGCATGCATCGAGGCGCCCGTCGCGCCGACCGGGTGCCCCTTGGATTTGAGACCGCCGGAGAGGTTGATGGCGATCTTGTCGTCGCGGGTGAAGCGCCCGGCGACGTAGTCATGCCCGGCACGACCATCCTGGGCGAAGCCCAAAGCCTCGGTCGAAAGGATCATGTTGATGGTGAAGCAGTCATGCACCTCGGCAAAATCGACATCGGCAGCGGTGATTCCGGCTTCCTTGTAAGCCTTGGCGGCGGCATCCTTGCCGGCCATCAGTTCGTGCATGTTGGGGCGGACGTTTTCCGCAAGGCGTTCGATGGAATGGCCGATTCCGGCGACTTCGACGGCGCGTGCCTTGTTGCTGACATTGGCCGTCTGCGTGATCACCAGGGCGGCGGCGCCGTCAGTGACCAGCGAGCAGTCATGCAGGCGCAGCGGCGGGGCGATCATCATGTTCTTGCATTTGCCCCTGGTGTCCACTTCGTTCAGCTTCATGATTTCCTCGACGCTGGCCGGGCCGTTCTTCATGTGTGCCAGCGGATTTTCCGCGCCGTTCTTGTAGCACAGCGCCCCCGCCGTCCACAGCATCTGTTCGAGTTCCTCATTGGAGAGGCCGTACTGTTTCTGATAGCCCTTGGCGTAGGCGGCAAAGAGCATCGGGAAAGACCAGCCTTTGGAACCTTCGCTCGGCCAGTGCGAGCAGCAGGCCAGCACGTGCGTCATCTGCGGGGTCGGCAGCAGATTCATTTTTTCGACGCCGATCACCAGGATGTTTTTGAAACGATTGGATTCAATGGCATAAACCGCATCGTAAAAAGCCACCGAAGAAGACGCGCAGGCGCACTCGCAACGCGTCATCGGCTTGAAGCGCAGCGCCGGGTCGATTTCGGCGGCGAGC
>CAYMYD010000127.1:0-3847 GCA_964394535.1 uncultured Propionivibrio sp.
CGCTCCAGCCATGTTGCGGCCTTGGGTCGAGGTACGGGAACGATAGACGGGCATGGAAGTCTCCGGAAAGGTGGCGAACAAGCTGGCAATTCTACCGAAGAAGCCGGTGATTGCGGGAAGGGAGGAGGGACGAAGACAAGGGTAAAACCGTCTGTCGATGATGATGCTGTGGAAATCAAGAGGGGTTATCAGGAGCAGCCCCTCTATCTACAGAGGAAAATCCCTTTCGCCTTCCAGACTGTATGTATAATACACACTAATACGTAAAGAACAGGACAAAGCCATGCAGACGATCAATGCCACCGATCTGGCCCGCAATACGCGGGAAATACTGGACAAGGTGCTGAGCGAGGGCGAAACAATCGCTATCCGACGCAATCAGGCACTGATTGCACAAATCGTTCCGGCCAGGCAAACCATGACCGCTGCTCAGGCGCTTTCCGGGCTGACCTTGCCCTTACTGACACCAACACAAGCCGCCGCCTGGCTCAAGGACAGCAGGGAAGGCTTCAGTGAGGCAGTGAGCGATCCATGGGCGTGATTTTTGATAGTTGCGTCTGGGTCGGCCTGGCCGCAGGTCAGCTTGATCAACAGACCGTCATTGCCGCCTCGGGCGATGAGCCGATCTTTACCTCCGTCATTTCACTCGGCGAACTGGGCTTCGGTGTCCATTCCTGTGTCGACCCGGCAGAACGTGCGAAGCGCGCTGCTTACTTGCGCCAAGTGGAAAACCGTCCGAGCCTGGGCGTATCACGGCACACGGCGGCGGCTTTCAGCATCCTGGCGGCCAGTGTCAGGCAGTCGGGCCGTTCTCCCCGTCCGCGTTACAACGATCTGTGGATCGCCGCGCAGGCGATTGAACACGGGTACCGCTTGCTGACCCTCAATGGCAGCGACTTCGCCGGACTGCCCGGGCTGCAACTCACCCTCCTCTCTCCCAAGATGCAGGGCTAGGAAACCGTCGGAAAACACGATCCGTCATCCGCCTTCTGCTTCAACCATTGACCACCGCCACCATGCTTCTTCACCCCCAGTTCAACCCCGTTGCCCTCAAGTTCGGCCCGCTGACCATTCATTGGTACGGGCTGATGTACCTGCTGGCTTTCTTGCAATTCTGGTGGCTTGGCAAGCAGCGCATCCAGACGCATCCCCAACTCGTTCAGGCTGGCTGGACGAGCGCTGACCTCGATGACCTGCTGTTCTACGGCGTACTCGGCGTCATCATCGGCGGTCGGCTGGGGCAGGTGTTGTTCTACGAGCCCGCTTACTACCTTGCGCACCCGCTGGACATCCTGGCCGTCTGGAAAGGCGGCATGGCGTTTCACGGCGGCTTCCTCGGCGTCCTGGTGGCCATGGCCTTCCACGCGCACAAGACGGGAAGACGCTGGTTTGAAGTCACCGATTTCATCGCGCCACAAGTACCGCTCGGGCTGGCGGCCGGACGCATTGGCAACTTCATCAATGGCGAACTGTGGGGCCGGGTCTGCGATCCGGCGCTGCCCTGGGGCATGATTTTTCCGCAGTCGGGCGATCTTGCGCCACGCCACCCGTCACAGCTTTATCAGGCCGGGCTGGAAGGCTTGCTGCTCTTTGCCCTGCTGTGGTGGTATTCGGCCAGCTCCCGCCCGCGCGGCGCGGTCTCCGGCGTTTTCCTGATCGGCTATGGCAGCCTGCGTTTCATCGCCGAATACTTCCGTGCGCCGGATGCGGGTATCTTCGGGTTGTCGGAAGTCGTCAGCATGGGGCAATGGCTGTCCTTGCCCATGGTGCTGGCCGGGATCATCCTGCTGATCCGCGCCAATTCGCAGGGCCGTCGCCACGCGGGAGGATGAAATTGTTGCTCGTTTTTTCGCCAGTTTGAAAACCCCTGAAAAGGGAGTTAAATTGCTTGTCCGATTTTTTTACCGTTCATTCTCATCTCAAGGAAAGGAAACACCCATGGACATCTCGCATATCGAACACCTCGGCATTGCCGTCAAAAGCCTGGACGAGGCCATCCCCTTCTGGGAAAAACAACTGGGCCTGAAGTGCTACGCCATCGAGGAGGTCAAGGAGCAGAAGGTTCGTACCGCCTTCTTCAAGGTCGGCCAGTCGAAGATCGAACTGCTCGAATCGACCGATCCGGAAGGCCCGATCGGCAAGTTCATCGAAAAGAAAGGCGAAGGCATCCACCACCTGGCATTTGCTGTCGATGGTTTGCAAGCCTGTCTGGATGAAGTGGCGGGCAAGGGGGTGCAACTGATCGACAAATCGCCGCGCAAGGGTGCCGAAGGACTCGACATCGCCTTCCTGCACCCGAAATCGACGGGCGGCATCCTGATGGAACTGTGCGAAGACCCGAAGAAAAAATAAGACGGAAGTTCCCTGAGCGCTCCCCCGGACTGTTGTCCAGGGGAGCGTTTTTTTGTTACGCCAGCGGGGTAAGGGCCTTGATGATGGCCGTCCGTGCTTCCAGGATGGCGAGGCATGCCTCCAGACCTTCGGCCTGGCCTGCCCGTGCCTGTTCGATGGCCCGGGCGAGTGCCGGACAAGCCGTGTCGATGACCGCGCTGATCGCCGCTCCTTTCATGATGGCAGGCAGTATCCGCCGCGTGAGCGCCCCGACAAGTTCGCGCAGGTTACGCATCAGCGCCATTTGCCGGGCAGCGGGTACCTTGAGATCAAGTGCCTCGAGGGTCTGCCACAGACTTTCCGCGTCGAGCAATTCGCTGGCGGCAAAGCAGGCGGCGGCCAACTGCGCGGCATCCGCCCCGGTTTCATCGCCCAGCTGGTCGATGAAGGTGGTGCCCATGCGGTTGGTCAGCCGGTTAACCAGTTGCGTGGTGATGATTTCACGCTTCAGCGGGTGGGCGGGCAGTTGTTTGCCGCATTCCCTGACCAGTTGTGGCGGGAAGTAATCGACCAGCAGTTGCTGGAGTTCCGGCGCATCCGGTAGCGCCGAGGCAAGCAGTTCCTCCTTCAGCGCAATCTTGCCGTAAGCCAGGAGCAGGGCGATTTCCGGGGCGGTCAGGCCGCGCTGCATCTGCCCGCGTTCGGCCAGACCCTTGTCATCCGGGAGCGATTCGATGACCCGGTCGACCACCCCTTTGGCTTCCAGCTTGCGGATGAAGCCTGCGTGGGCGTCGAGCAGTTCATGAGCGTTCGCAGCTTCGAGGGCAACGGCCTGGGTCTGCTGATAATTGTCGCGCAGGACCAGACGCGCCACGTCGTCGGTCATCGCCGCCAGCAGGGCAACCCGCTGCTGGTCGCTCATGTCACCGGCAGCGACCGGCCCGGCCAGCAGGATCTTGATATTGACCTCGTGATCCGAGCAATCCACGCCGGCGGAGTTATCCAGGGCGTCGGTGAAGACATGACCGCCGCCTTGCGCGAATTCGATCCGCGCCTTTTGCGTCAGCCCCAGATTGCCGCCTTCGCCGATCACCCGCGCCCGCATGTCGGCCGCATTGACGCGCAGCGCATCGTTGCCCCGGTCATTGGCTTCCTGATGGGCTTGGGTGCTGGCCTTGACGTAGGTGCCGATGCCGCCGTTGTAGATCAGGTCGACCGGGGCCTTGAGCAGGGCGCTGATCAGCTCGGTCGGCGGCAGTTCCTCAGCGGTGATGTCCAGCACCTGGCGCATCTGCGGCGAGATCGGGATGGTTTTCAGCGTGCGCGACCAGACGCCACCGCCTGCCGAGATCAGCGTGCGGTCAAAATCGTCCCACGACGAACGCGGCAGGGCGAAGAGGCGCTGGCGTTCCTTGAAGCTGGTGGCCGGATCGGGATTCGGATCAAGGAAAATGTGACGATGATCGAAGGCCGCAACCAGCCGAATCTGCTCTGAAAGCAGCATGCCGTTGCCGAA
>CAYMYD010000127.1:3947-6912 GCA_964394535.1 uncultured Propionivibrio sp.
GCACGGGCGCTGTAGACGAAAACTTCATAGAGAGGCAGCGGCTTGGGCAGGAAGGGGATTTCCCGCGAGGAGAGCTTGAACGAGAGATAGTCTTTCGGCTGGCCATCCTTGCCGGTCTGCCAGGCGTTGGTGCGCAGCGTGGCCAGAATGACGGTGCGGAAGGCCGAGAGAATCTGGTCGTCTTCGAGCTTGCCGACCTGCGCCAGTGCTGCTTTCAGTTCGTCAGCAAGCACCTCGCCTTGTGCCTCTTCGCCATCCGGCGACAGGCGGGCGGTAAACAGTTCAAGCAGCAGACGGGCGATCTGCGGGTAGCTCAGCAGGCAGCGTTCGACCTGTGCCGGCGTAAAGGGCAGTCCGGCCTGGCGCAAATAACGGGCGTAGGCGCGCAGAACACCGATTTGCATCCGATCCAGACCGGCGAGCAGGGTGAGGCGGTTGAAACCGTCGTTCTCTGCGGCATCACACAGGAGCTTCTCCAGAAGATCGACAAAGGCGGTGCGGGTTCGGTCATCATCCAGCGCCTTGGCACAGGGAAGCTGTACGGCAAAATCGGCCAGACTCAGTTCGCTTTCCTTGAGCCGGAAACGCTGCCCGGAAAGCACGGTCACCCCGAGATTGTCAAAGATCGGCAAAACAGCGCTCAGCGGACGCGGCGCTTGTCTGAGGGAAATCTTGATGTGCTGGTGCGAGCCATCGTCATGATAGGGCGCATCGAACCAGATCCCGATCTGGCCACGCGCTTCTGCGGCGTCCAGGTGTTCGAGGTCGCTGGCCGCCGAAGCCGCTGGCACCTGATCCTGATAAGCCAGTGGCAGCACCGCCGCATAGCGCCTGAACAGGGCATTGCCGCGTTCGTCACCGCAATGTTCGACGAGTTTACGCTGTAACTCATCCCGCCAACTGTGCAGCAGGCGCACCACTTCATGCTCATAAAGCACATTTTCGTCATTCCGGCAGCTACCGTCACTGATTGTTGAATTCATTTGCTCCTCCGCTGAATGTATCAAAATTCATGATCGTCCGGAAAACCGTACGCTGTCATCGTCTGCTGTTTTTTCAGATCAATGAACGAATCGACAGGCCGTTCGACCGCTGGGCTACAATGTGGAAAACTTGGAAGTGCAACTCGTTTTTATCTTCTTTTTTTCGGTACAGCAAGCGATCCATTTTCAATAGTTGGTGCGAAAATAGAATGAACTAGGCGACGAGACCCCAATCGCCAAAACCAGCCTTATGCCGCAGCGGCCGAATGCATGGTCGGCAACGCAGGAAAGCGTGGATTTTTGGCGTTGCTGTTATCCTTCGATGCTTGAACTTCCCGCTTCGACCCCCATCTAAGCGCCACAGCTTCACTCACTCAGGAGATTTGAACAATGCTGGGTAACTGGTTGAAAACTTCACTGTTGATGGCGGCGATCATGGCGCTGTTTGGCGTGATTGGCTCCTATATGGGCGGCGCGTCGGGAATGATGATGGCCTTGGTGTTCGGCGGGGCGATGAATCTGTTCGCTTACTGGTTCTCGGACAAGATGGTGCTGCGCATGTATAACGCGCAGGAAGTCGACGCCGCTTCGGCGCCGCAGTTCTACGCCATGGTGCGCGAACTGGCGCAGCAGGCACAACTGCCGATGCCGCGCGTGTACCTCATCGACGAAGCGCAGCCGAACGCCTTTGCCACCGGCCGCAATCCCGAACACGCCGCTGTCGCCGCGACGACCGGCATCCTCCATCTGCTTTCGGCGCGCGAGCTGCGCGGGGTGATGGCGCATGAACTGGCACACGTGCAACACCGCGACATCCTCATTTCGACGATTTCGGCGACCATGGCCGGGGCCATTTCGTCGCTGGCCAATTTCGCGCTGATGTTCGGTGGGCGGGATTCCGAAGGGCGACCGTCCAACCCGATCGCCAGCATCGCGCTGGCCCTGCTCGCCCCGCTGGCGGCAACGCTGATCCAGATGGCGATTTCACGGGCGCGTGAATTCGAGGCAGACCGGGGCGGCGCGGAAATCTGCGGCGACCCTGACGCACTGGCCAGCGCGCTGGCCAAGATCGACGCCTACGCCCGTGGCATCCCGATGCCGACCGCCGACGAGCATCCGGCCACCGCGCAGATGATGATCATGAACCCGCTCTCTGGCGGCGGCCTCGCTGGCCTGTTCAGCACTCACCCGGCCACGGAAGAACGAGTGGCACGGCTACGCGCCATGGTCGGCAGGTAAAGTGTGATGAAGTGCCGTGAAAGGTGAAAAGTGAAATGTGGAGAACCCTGCCTGTAGCAGTCGTGTAGGGATGGGTTTGTCCTTTTCAAGCGCGGAGCGCCTGATTTTCACTTTTCACGGCTGTTCCTCGCCTTCAGCAACTGGTTCAGGTGGGTCGCCAGCCGGTAGCCTGCTTCGCTGATGCGCCGTCTGGCGATTTCCCGGCTTTGTTCAAAAAAGTCGGCGCTGATCTCTGCGGGATTCTGAGCGTCCTGCGGATAGCTATACAAACGGGCGATGACCAGACTTTCGGCGATCCAGACTTCACTGTTTCCGGGGGCAGGCGGGGAGACATAGGCGGCCTGCAAGCTTCGGCTTGCTTTTTCCAGGGCTTCGCCGCGCAGCCAGCGCGGGGCGGGCAGATCGTCCCAAAACTCATGCAGGCTCATCAACGGCTTGCGCGAGTTGAACGGGTTGTTCACCTTGACCCCGTTACCCAGCCAGTCCCAGCCGTTTTTGGCATCAAAACGCAGGCTGACGTGCAGCGGCTGGTGCGCCTCGCCAACCAGATGGATGAGCCAGGGCAGGGCGTAGCTGCGCTCGGCGTCCGTCGTGCGCCGTGACGCCAGGGCATCGGCCAGTCGGGGAAGCTGCAGCGCCAGTTGTCCAGCCTGGGGTGGGTTTTTCGGCACCGGGGCGGAGGGCAGCAATACATAATGCCAGTTGCGACGGCGCTCCATGTCCGGGTAGCCGGGCAGGGTCGG
>CAYMYD010000128.1:0-6898 GCA_964394535.1 uncultured Propionivibrio sp.
AACCCGGATCGCGAACCGTGGCACCGATACGACCAATTTCCTGCGCGCCATCCTTCACCCGGGTCGGGGTCAGCGACAATTCAAAAAAACGTCCTTGCCGGGAAATGCCGAAACGCATCGGCTTTTCCGGGCTGGCACGCACGGCAAGAACAACCTGATGCCAGGAATCGATCGCCTCACCATCAACTTCAAGAATTTCGTCGCCAGCCAGCAGCCCGGCCCGATCCGCGCTCCCGTCGGGCGTGATCTTGCCAATCAGCGGCGGAATTTTCGGACGGAAATAGCGCAGCCCCAGATGTTCAAGCGCATCGCCTTCCCAGCCGGATTCCCGAATCAGCGTCAGCTCAAGTCGTCGCAGTGAAATCTCATGGCGCGGGTTGATCACTTCCAGTTCGACCCAATCCTTGTCGGCGGCCAGACTCAGCATTTTCCAGCGCACCTCCTGCCAGGACTGCACTGGGCTGCCGTCGATTTTCAGCACCTTTTCGCCGTTCTCGATCCCGGCGCGCGCGGCAGGCGAAGCCGCCACTGGCGCGCCCAGCACCGGGCGCAACTCTTCAACCCCATGCCAGAAACCACCCCAGTAGATGAAAACCGCGAGCAGCAGATTGGTCAGTGGCCCGGCTGCAACAATCGCCATGCGCCGCCAGACTTTCTGCCGGTTGAAGGCACGATGCGCTTCGTCCGGCGCGACCTCGCCCTCACTTTCATCAAGCATTTTGACGAAACCACCGAGCGGAATCAGCCCGACCGACCATTCCGTCCGGTCACGCCCGAAAGGTTTCGACCAGAGTGTCTGACCAAAACCGATCGAAAAACGCAGCACCTTGACCCCACACCAGCGTGCCACCAGGAAATGCCCCAGTTCGTGCACAAAAACCAGCACGCCGAGCATGACCAGGAAAGCCACTGTGTAGAAAAGGAATCCGTTCATCTGATTCAGTGAGGAGTGAAAGACAACCCCGCAGAAGGGGTTTGACGCAACGCGAACCAAACCTCCCCTGCGGAGAAAAAACAAACGCTCGCGGACGGATCGGTTTTATACCTCATTCTTTACGCCTCACGGCCTCAAGCGCGACTTCCCGAGCCTGCTGGTCGGCTTCCAGTACGTCTTGCAGTGTTTCGAGGGTTGTCACCGGCACGGCGTCCATCGTGCCGGCAATGATTTCCGGAATCGCGGCAAAACCGATTTTCCTGTCGAGGAATGCGGCAACTGCCACTTCATTAGCGGCGTTAAGCGTTGCCGACGCGCTGCCGCCCTCGCGCAAGGCCCGGTAAGCCAGCGCCAGGCAAGGGAAGCGTTCATCGTCCGGGCGCTCGAAGTGTAGCGTCGCCACTTTGAAGAGATCCAGTGGTTCGACGCCCGCCGCGATGCGTTCCGGATAAGCCAGCGCTTGGGCGATAGGCGTACGCATATCGGGGTTGCCAAGTTCGGCAAGCACCGAACCATCGACGTACTGCACCAGCGAATGGATGACGCTTTGCGGATGAATCACCACTTCGATTTTTTCAGCGGGAACATTAAAGAGCCAGTGTGCTTCGATGACTTCCAGCCCCTTGTTCATCATGCTTGCCGAATCGACGGAAATCTTCCGCCCCATCACCCAGTTCGGATGGGCACAGGCCTGTTCGGGCGTCACATGGGCAAGCTCGGCCGTCGGCGTTTTGCGGAAAGGCCCTCCCGAGGCGGTGAGCAGAATACGGCTGACGCCGCCTTTATTCATATCGCCCGAATAGCCCATCGGCAAGGACTGGAAAATCGCGTTGTGTTCGCTATCCACCGGCAGCAGAACCGCCCCGCTCTCACGGACAGCCCGCATGAAAACCGGGCCGGCCATGACCAGCGCTTCCTTGTTCGCCAGCAATACGCGCTTGCCGGCACGCGCCGCTGCCAGGGTCGACGGCAGGCCGGCAGCACCGACAATGGCCGCCATCACCACATCGACCTCGGGCAGGGAAGCCATGCGCACCAGCGCCTCCGGCCCATATTCCACTTCGGTAGAGCAACCCGCCTGCCGCAGACGTTCGGTAAGTTGCACCGCCAGCGCGGCTTCACCGACCACGGCGAAACGCGGTCGGAACGCCAGGCACTGTTCGTAGAGGCGATCAACCTGCCGGTACGCGCACAGGGCCAGCACCTGATAACGGTCAGGATGGCGACGAACGACATCCAGCGTATTAACGCCGATGGAGCCGGTCGAACCAAGGATGGTGAGTTGCATTGGGTGGGAAAGCAGTGGTTAGTGGTTAGTGGCTGGTGGTTAGCGAAAGTCAGGTGGCTTCGCCAGTTTTTAACGAAAACCGATTGAATTACATCATTCGGGGTGCTGACAGTCCCTACATGAAAGTTAGCGTGAAAAAACAGAAAGAGTCGCGGTTTCTGTAGGAGCGGCTTTAGCCGCGATGCAGCGTGTCCGCGATGCAATCACCCAATCGCGGCTAAAGCCGCTCCTACAGGGGAAGTTTTTCATCATTCTTCACGCCCCATCGCTCAACGTATCAGCTGCCAGATCAGCGCCACCATCGGCAGGGTCGAGGTCAGACTGTCGATCCGGTCGAGGATGCCGCCGTGGCCGGGAAGAATATTGCTGCTGTCTTTCAGCCCTGCCTGACGCTTGAGCAGCGACTCGAAAAGGTCGCCGATGATGCTGATCGCCGTAAGCAATCCCATCAACAGCAGGAGTAGCAGCGGATTGAGTTTGAGCAAGGTCGGCACCAGCACAAAGCCATAGATCATCACCGCGACCACCGCGCCCATCGCCCCCTCCCAGGTTTTGCCGGGGCTGATCGACGGTGCCAGCTTGCGGCGGCCAAAACGTCGACCAACAAAATAGGCCGCGCTGTCAGCCAGCCAGACGGTGGCCATGATCGCCAACAGCACCAGTTCCCCGGCCTGCCGCAGTTGAATCAGCGCCAGCCATGCGGGCAAGAGCAGCAACAGTCCGGCCAACAAGCCCGGCAGCCCTTGCGGCAAGGGCCAGCGTTGCCGTAGCCAGCAAGGAACGAGCAGCAGCCAGAAAGCCGCTGCAGGCAGATAAATCCATTGACCCAGATGCCAGGCACTGGCGGCAAATTCGCCCTTGAGCCCCAAGGGTGCCGGTTGCCACAGCGACAAAAACAGGCAGATCAGCGCGAAAACTCCGCCCAGAATCAGCCGCGAACGCCCGTCCCAGCGCATCAACCCGCCCCATTCCCAAGCGGCAATCGCGGCAATCACGGTGACAAAAATCACCCAACCGGAGGGAGGCAGAAAGAAAAGGGCGAACAGAAAGACCGAGATCAGGACAACAGCGGTAAGCAGCCGCGTTTTAAGCATTGATCTTAATTTCCGAGCACTGCCCTGTTGTCGTCACCGGACTGCGGGAGACATTGGGATGCGGATTGGTCTTGAGTTGCTCGCTGGTGCGCCCGAAGCGTCTTTCGCGTTGCTGATAGGAAGCAATGGCCGCATCAAACGCGGCAGAATCAAATTCCGGCCACAGGGTACCGGTAAAATAGAACTCGCTGTAGGCCAGTTGCCAAAGCAGGAAGTTGCTGATGCGTTCCTCGCCACCGGTACGGATGAAAAGATCCGGCTCAGGCGCATAACTCATCGAGAGATAGGGGGTCAGCTCGCTCTCCGACCATTCGCCCCCCCTTTCGGGATGTGCGACAGCCAGACGATTGACCGCCTGGAGAATATCCCAGCGGCCGCCATAGTTGGCGGCGATGGTCAGCGTCAGCTTGCTGTTACCCGCCGTCCGGGCTTCGGAAGCAATAATCAGCGCACGCAGTTCCGGATCAAAGCGCGACAGGTCACCGACCACCTTGAGGCGGACACCGTTCTGGTCGAGTTTATCCACCTCATGCTTCAGGGCGTGAACAAAAAGCTGCATCAGCAGGGACACTTCTTCTTCGGGACGCCGCCAGTTCTCCGAACTGAAAGCAAACAGGGTCAGATAGCCGATGCCGTGCTCGAGGCAGTAACGTACTGACCCGCGCACGGTTTCGACACCGCGTTTGTGTCCGGCAACACGCGGCATATAGCGCTTCCTGGCCCAGCGCCCGTTGCCATCCATGATGATGGCCACGTGCTGTGGGATCCTGCCTGCCTCGGGAATATCGCTCGTCGAACTGGTAAAAACTGTCATGATAAAACTCAGATCGCCATCAATTCGGCTTCTTTCTGCGCGTACTGCTTATCCACCTCGGCGACGTACTTGTCGGTCAGCTTCTGGATATCTTCCTGCGCGCGGCGTTCCTCATCTTCCGAGCAGGCCTTGCTCTTGAGCAAATCCTTGAACGTCGACAGGGCATCACGGCGCAGATTACGGATGGCGATCCGGGAGTTTTCGCATTCATGCTTGACCACCTTGGTCAGGTCACGACGGCGCTCCTCGGTCAAAGCAGGCATCGGTACGCGGATGATGTCCCCTTGCGAGGCCGGATTGAGCCCGAGATCCGAATCACGAATCGCCCGTTCGACCTTTTGCGCCATCGGCTTTTCCCAGACCTGAACGCCCAGCGTACGCGAATCGATCAGCGTCACGTTGGAAACCGTGTTGATCGGCACCATTGAACCGTAATATTCGACCTGCACATGATCGAGCAATCCGATGTGGGCGCGTCCGCTACGCACCTTGGCCAGATCCACCTTCAGCGTTTCCAGGGTTCTCTGCATCTTGTGCTCGCTTGTTTTTTTCACCTCAGCAATCGACATGACTTTCCTCCGTCAGCAATAAACCAGCGTTCCTTCAGGTTCACCGAGCACCACGCGCTTCAAGGCCCCGGTTTTGAAAATCGAGAAGACATTGACCGGCAACTTCTGGTCGCGGCACAGCGCAAACGCTGTGGCGTCCATCACCGCCAGATTTTTCTGCATCGCCTCGTTGAAACTGATCCGGTCATAGCGGGTTGCGTGCGGGTCTTTTTTCGGGTCTGCCGAATAGATACCATCGACCTTGGTCGCCTTGAGTACGATTTCCGCACCGATTTCCGCACCGCGTAGCGCTGCCGCCGTATCCGTGGTGAAGAAGGGGTTACCCGTCCCCCCCGCGAAGATGACCGTCCGGCCCTGTTCCAGGGCGCGGATGGCCCGGCCACGGATATAGGGTTCGACAACCTGTTCGATGTTCAGTGCCGACTGCACGCGGGCATTCATGCCGGCCGTTTTCATCGCGTCCTGCAAGGCCAGCGCATTCATCACCGTGGCCATCATGCCCATGTAGTCGGCCTGGGCGCGATCCATGCCGGTCGCGCCGGGAGCCACGCCACGAAAGATGTTGCCACCGCCAATCACCACGCCGACCTGCACCCCCAGATCAACGATGCTCTTCACTTCGGCGACGATCTCGGTGATCGTCTGCCGGTTGATTCCGTAGGCATCCGGCCCCATCAGGGCTTCGCCGGAAAGCTTGAGCAGAACGCGTTTGAAACGGGGTGCGGGATCGGACATGGCGTTGTTACCTTCCTATTTCTGGGCAGCCGCCGCTTGGGCAGCAACTTCAGCAGCAAAATCGTTGGAACGCTTCTCCAGACCTTCGCCGACCACGTAGAGCGTAAAGGATGCGACAGAAGCGCCCTTGGCCTTGAGCAACTGCTCGATCGTCTGCTTGCCGTCTTCGGCCTTGACGAACACCTGTCCGAGCAGGGTCACTTCCTTGAGGAACTTCTGCACCGAACCTTCGGCGATCTTTTCCAGCATCGCTTCCGGCTTGCCTGCTTCCTTGGCTTTTTCGATGGCCACACGGCGCTCGCTATCGATCAGATCGGCCGGAACACCGGACGCATCCAGCGATTTGGGCTTGGACGCCGCAATATGCATCGCCAGATCCTTGCCCAGTTGCTCATCGCCACCAACCAGATCAAGCAACACCCCGATCTTTGCACCACCATGGATGTAGAACGCCAGTTTGCCCTTGGCTTCGACCCGTGCAAAGCGACGCAAGGTCATGTTTTCGCCGATCTTGCCGACCAGTGCCGAACGCGTCGACTCAACCGTGCCGTCACCCATCGGCAGCGCGGACAAGCCTGCCACGTCAGCCGGATTCTTGCTCGTCACCAGATCGGCACAGCCCTTGGCCAGCGCCAGGAAGTCATCGTTCTTGGCAACGAAGTCGGTCTCGCAGTTGACCTCGATGATTGCGCCGGTTTTTCCGTCGTCAGCGATGCTGACCGCGACAATCCCCTCGGCGGTAATCCGGGCGGCTGCCTTGCTGGCCTTGGAACCCAGCTTGATACGCAGGATTTCTTCTGCCTTGTTCAGGTCACCGGCCGCTTCGGTCAGTGCCTTTTTGCATTCCATCATCGGCGCGTCGGTTTTCTCGCGCAGTTCTTTCACCATCGCTGCGGTAATTTCCGCCATTTTCATCTCCAATTCATGGATACGGCCGGATCACCGGCCGTTCCTGTTACATATTAAACAGTCATCTTCGGTTCGCTACGGATCACTCGGCTTCTTCGACGAACTCGTCACCGGAAGCAGCCGCGACGATTTCCTCGACGAACTGGCTGCGGCCTTCGAGGATCGAATCAGCCACACCGCGGGCGTACAGACGGATGGCGCTGGACGAGTCATCGTTGCCCGGAATCACGTAATCAATGCCTTCCGGCGAATGGTTGGTATCCACCACGGCGATGACCGGAATACCCAGCTTGTTCGCTTCGGTGATGGCGATCTTGTGATAGCCGACGTCAATGACGAACAGCGCATCTGGCAGGGTATTCATTTCCTTGATGCCGCCGATCGATTTTTCGAGTTTGGTGAGTTCGCGCTGCATCATCAGCGCTTCCTTCTTGCCCACCTTCTCCAGCGAACCGTCTTCCATCATCGTCTCCATATCCTTGAGACGCTTGGTCGACAGTTTGATGGTCTTGAAGTTGGTCAGCATGCCGCCCAGCCAGCGCTGATCGACATAGG
>CAYMYD010000129.1:0-6874 GCA_964394535.1 uncultured Propionivibrio sp.
CGGCTTCATCAAGCAGCGGGAAGTATTTCTGGTTGGCCTTCATCGTCAGGATCAGACATTCCTGCGGCACGGTGAGGAATTCGGCTTCAAACTGCCCGATCAGCACGTTCGGCAGTTCGACCAGCGCGGTCACTTCGTCGAGCAGCGCCTCGTCGGCAATCGGGTGTCCCCCGGCTTTGGCCGCAGCGGCTTCCAGTTGCCGGGCGATTTCGGCACGGCGTTCGGCAAACGAGGCGATGACCGCGCCTTGTTCACGCAGGAGGGGGGCATAGCTGGCGGCATCGGGTAGATTAATGCTCGACACGGCGGCTTCGAAGCGATGACCCTGCGTATGGCGATCCGCCTTGAGTCCGAGCACGGACACCGGCACCTCATCAACCCCGTGCAGCGCCACCAGACCATGGGCCGGGCGCACGAAATGCACGCTGTCCCAGCCCGGTTGCGCACAGTCCTTGCCGAGCTGATAACTCATTACCTTGGGGATCGGCAGCGCGGCGAGCGCCGCTTCCAGCGCCTTTTGCAGACCTTCCGCCAGCGTCGCGCCCTTGGCGAGGCTGTCGTAAAAGAGCGCCTCGGCCTTGCCATCGTGCTCACGGCGCAGCTTGGGGACTGCCGAAGCATCGGCCCCCAGGGCGGCGAGTTTCTTGAGCAGTGCGGGTGTGGCTTCCCCCTTGGCATCAAGGCCCACAGCCACCGGCATTAGCTTTTGCGAGATCGGCCGATCAGCCGCGACCGCAGCGACATCAGCCACCTGCACCGCCAGACGGCGCGGCGTGGCGTAAGCCGTCACGGCGGCGTCGGCCTGGGCCAGACCGGAATGTTTCAGCGAATCGGCAAGGGTACTGGCAAAAACTTCACCCAGTTTTTTCAGCGCCTTGGGCGGAAGTTCTTCAACGAGAAGTTCAACGAGGAGTTGGGAAGTGTTCATGGTGGGTTCTTTATCAGTGGTTGCTGCTCTCAGGAACGCCGAAATCCATCAGCGCTATACCAATCCGGCGGGCGGCCTGTTGCATGATGAAGTCAAAGGAGGCCAGGGTATTGCAGCCGACCCGTTGCGCGATAGCCAAATGCAGGGCATCTGGCGCTCTTAAACCAGAGGCCGCATCCGTACACCACGCTGCGGCCTGATCGAAGTCGGCGGTCACGACGTCAACGCAGCGCGTGGTGGCAAGGATTTCAAGTCCTTTGGCGCGCGCCTGGATGACTTTTTCCTGATCCAGTTGTCGCATGCGTTGTTTGACGGACAAGGCACTAAAGAGTTCGCTGCGGCTCCAGGGGCTGCTGACGATGTCCGCCGCATCAGAACGGCCGAACCAGAGACGAACGCAGGCCGTTTCCGGCTCGGGACAAAGCAGTGCCATGAGTACGCTGGTATCCAGGTAAATGGCACCCATCAATCAATCCTGATCTCGCATCTCGCGCACTACCGGGTAGCCCATCGGCCAATCCTGGTGCATGGCTGCCAGCTCTTGCGCCAGTTCCGCACGGGTTTTGGCGGAGCGGGCCGGATTGACACCTGCCCTGAGGCGCAATTCTCCTGAAGCGAGAAGTTCGGCCTGCATGGAAGCCCCTTCTTCCAGCCCCATTTGTCGCGCCAAACTGACCGGCAGCCGCAGCGCCAGACTATTGCCCCACTTGCCGATTTGCAACTCCATTGCCACCTCCATCTATCCAAGTATCCCCATTTTACGTGGAAGCCCCCGGCAAATCCATGATGGCGGAAAGCAGCGTCAGGTATTCCGGGCGTTTTTCGGCCATGACCCGGAAGCTCCCGGCGAGGCGGGAGAATTCATCGGCCGAGAGGCCGTAACATTGCGCGACGAGGAGATCATTTTCGGCGCGCAAACGGTCACCGGCCTTGGCGGTGCGGGGAATACCGGCCTCGCTTACGTTGAGCAGCGCCATCACTTCGGCAAGATCATCGGCGAAGTCGTCGTAGCTGGCGGCCAGGGTCAGGCGCAGGGCGTTTCTCGCCAACTGGCGAAAGGCGGGGTTTTGCAGGATTTCGGCGTCTGTGGGTTGCGGCAGGGGCAGGCGGGTGAGATAGGTTTTGTTGGCGTGAATCTGGATCATGAAACGGGCCAGCCAATCCACGGCCAGGCTGTTGAACCACGCCAGCGCAAAAAGCAGGCGCAACGGCGATGCGGCGGCAATATCGACGGCATCGCCGATCAGGCAATAAGTTTTCGGTATGCCGATATTCACGGTGTTGCCCACGCCGCATGATTTGGGTAACAAGGCAAAGATGAGCGTTCGCTCGTCGGTATCGCGGGCAATATCCCGAAAGCCAAGCCGCACGAACTCCCGGTCAAAGCGCACGGCGGTAAGGTGTTTTTGGGCTTCCTTACGGGAAACGCCCAAATCCAGAGCAAGGCGGTGAATTTCCTTGCTGCGTAGTCGCTCATCGAAGGCTGTCTGATCCAGCCAATACTGAGGTGGGGTCAGGCGATGACTGAATTGCCAGATACTCTTGCCCTCGTACAAGGGCAGCAGGCCGGGTGCCGCCTGCTCCAGGAACAAATCCTTGTCGTTGGTCATGTCCAGCTCTCGCCGGAAATCGAGCCAGTCCGGCGAAAGCGGCGGGAAGGCGGCGTAGCACCTGGCAAGGATAGTCAGTTCAGCCGCATCGCGCAGTTCCATCATCGCCCATTGCTGCGGCGAGAGCGTCTTGATCGTGGCGAGCGGGTAGGGAATGTGTCGGGCCGGATCGTCCAGTTCATCCGGGTCGAGGAGATAGAAGGCGGTGTCGATGATATCCGTTGTTTCCTGAGAGCTCGCCAAGGGCTTCAAGACCTGCATCAGGGCGAACTTGTAGCGTGAATCGACATCCAGAAAAAGCCCTTTGCGGTTTTCAAAGGCATGGAAAAAAGTCAGCCGGTGACGCTCGAAAATCTCCTGCCGCAGGGCGAGCGAGCCCTCCTCGAACATCAGCGCACTGGGCAGCACGTAGTTGAGACTGCCGCCGGGCGCCAGCAGACCGAGGTTGCGTTCGACAAAAAAGCGGAACAGGTTGCCGTCCCCGGCACCCCGGTTCAGGGGGTAGGCGGCCTTGTAGGCTTCGTTGACGATGCCCGTATGGCGCTGTGCCGCTTCGTAGGCCGCCCGGATGTGGGGGCTGTCGAGCAGGCGTTGCTGCACGGCGGCTTTTTCAGTGTTTTTCAGGCTGCGGTAGTTGCTGTGGTACTGCGGGAAAAAGTCGGTGTCGGCAAACTTGGTCTTGTCCCAGGGCGGATTGCCGAGAATGACATCGAAGCCATGATCGCCTCCGTTGAAGGCTTCCGGGAAGGCGACTTCGTAGTGAAAAAAATGCCATTGCCGCTGGGCTTCGGCGATGACCTTCAAGACAGGATGACGGCGGGTGCGCTGCTCGTCCAGCGTGCCCTCGTCAAAGAGTAATGGCAGGAGATCGGGCGTCTTGTCGAGTTGTAGTACCGCACTACGCTCACCAGCCGCCAGCAGCATGCGACGGGTGGCAAGAAAGCTCAGGGCGCGCCCGAGGAGTTTCAGTTTGGGTTGGATTTCGCTGTGCCACAGGGCCTTGCTCTGTTCGATCTCGTCCGGGGTCGTGTCGCGCAGGGTGTCCAGCGCCTGCATGACGCTGCGCAGTTCATCAAACTTGCCGCGCAAATCCTGGACGAAGAGGTCGCCCTGCCGGGTTTCGTTGGCGTTGTAGTCGATGAAATCCTGCACACTGGCCCCCAACAGGGCGTTGCCATGCTGGATGTGGTGCTCGATGAAGGAAAGCGGCGTACCGAAAATGAAGCTGTCCATCCACAGCGAAAGACGAGCCAGCTCGACAGCGAAGGGATTGAGGTCCAGGCCGTAGATACAGCGTTTCAAGAGGGCGCGCTTGAGGATTTGCGCGTCGGCGGGCGCAGCGTCCAGGTTGAGGAAGGCGAGCTGGGCGGAAATCTTGCGACCTTCTTCATCGACGAGCGCCTGCAGGGCAGGGTCCTCAGGCAGGCGGGCCAGGGCGAGGTCGGTGAGTTGGTCGAGCACTTCCACCAGAAAATGGCCGCTACCACAGGCGTTGTCGAGAATCTTGAGTTCGGTGAGCGAGCGTCCGGTGGCCAGCGCCGCGCCAATCCCCGCCTTGACCAGGCGTTGCGAAAGCTCGGGCGGGGTGTAGTAGCTGGCGCTCGCCTTGCGCGAGTTGCTGGCGCTTTTCAAGTAAATCTCGCCCTTTTTGACGGAAAATTCACGCCAGGCGCGAAACCCCTTGCTTTTGCGGATCAAGGCGGCGTCATAGGCGTCGAAATAGGCTTCGATCACCTGTCCCTTGCTCGCAGCATTGGCGTATTCGAGATAGGTGGCGGCTTCCATGGCACGTTCAAAACGGAATTCGAGCAAACCTTCGTAAATGCGCCCCAGATGGGTAACGCTCATGTTCTTGAAGTCGCGCGGCGTATCAAAGAGGGTGTCGCCGCGATGGGTCTTGTACAGGAGCTTTTCGAGCAGCGTGCACAGCTCGGCGTTGTTGATGATTTTCGGGGCGGTGAGAAGCGGCGCACGGGCGGGATCAAAGAGGCCGCCATTGAAGAGGGGGATGTCGATGTCCTCGGCACCATCGTTGAGCACCGCAAAGAGGGTTTTGAGATCGTGAATGCCGTCAAAATAACGGTCTGCCACCGTGCCGCGCGCTGCCCGCAGGCGGGCGTAGAGGGATTTCAGGCTATAGCGGGCATAGAAAGGATGGCGTTCCAGAAGCTCGGCGTTCTTGTCCTCGAAATAAACGATGAAGAGCAGGCGAAAGAGCCAGATCAGGGCGTTCTCGTAGAGCGCCTCCAGACTGGGGCGACGCGGTTCCGGAAGTTTTTTCTGGGCCTCCTGGAGCGCTTTGCCCAGATTCTCGAACAGGGAATCCTCGCCGGCGAAGCCGTAAATGACCGCCTTGAGGTTTTCCTCGACGGCCAGGGCGTGGGTACGGGCGTCAGCGAGTGTCTGTTCGAGGAGAGAGGCCGGGGCGTCGGTCGTGGGGGGAACATAGGTATTGCGGCCGAAGAAGAAGGCGAAGAGCGCGAGCGCCTTGTGCCGTTCCGCACCTTCGGGCAGCGCCATGACCGCTTCCAGGTCAATCTGGAGAAAGGTTTTACGGGCGGTGATTTCCAGCGTGTCGTACAGCCGCCACTGTCGGCCGTTGGTCAGCATGCCAAAGCGCACACGCAGGCTGGCCAGGTAATCCTGCAACTGGTGGTGCGGGTTGTCCAGGCTGGCGCGGCCGGTATCGAGCGGCCTGTCCCAAGCCTTGGCCTCGCAAATGGCCGCGAGTTGCGAAGCGGCAGCTTGCGGGTCGTGTTCGCAGAGGAGCGCCGACTGGCGGGCTTCGTCAAGGGCGAGGCTCCAGTCGGGGCGGGCGGTTTTGCCCTGGATGGAAAACACCCGCTGAGGAACGGGAAACCAGCCCATTTGCCGCAACAAGGGGGCAATCAGGCTATCTTCCAGTTGGGCTTCGTTACTTTGGGAAAGCGCCTGCGCGTCAAAATGGGGCACCAGCCAAGCCGCCAGATCGTAAGGCAGGGGACTGGCTTGCAAGGTTCTGGCCTGGTGCTCGACAAAACCTTCGTCGAGCAGATTGTTGCTCCACCAGGCCGGAGGGTGCAAGGCCGTGTTCACGCCACCTTCTTTTTCAACTGTGCCAGCACTTCGGCCGCCCAGGCTTTGGGGGCCAGCGGGAAACCAAGACGGGCGCGGGAATCCAGATAGCTCTGGGCAACACTGCGCGCCAGATTGCGGATGCGGCCAATGTAGGCGGCGCGCTCGGTCACGGAGATTGCGCCACGCGCATCGAGCAGATTGAAGGTATGTGCAGCCTTCAGCACCTGTTCGTAGGCCGGAAGTGCCAGTTGTTTTTCCATCAGCAGTTGCGCTTCCTTTTCGTGCGCACCGAAGGCGTGGAAAAGGAATTCGACGTCGGAATACTCGAAGTTGTAGGTCGATTGTTCGACTTCGTTCTGGTGGTAGACGTCGCCGTAAGTGAGACCGGGCGTCCAGGTCAGGTCAAAGACGTTTTCCACGCCTTGCAGGTACATGGCGAGGCGTTCGATGCCGTAAGTGATTTCGCCGGTAATCGGCCGGCAGTCGATGCCACCAACCTGCTGGAAGTAGGTGAACTGGGTGACTTCCATGCCGTTCATCCACACCTCCCAGCCCAGCCCCCAAGCCCCGAGGGTGGGGTTTTCCCAATCATCCTCGACGAAGCGCACGTCGTTCTTCTTGAGGTCAAAGCCCAAGGCTTCCAGCGAGCCAAGGTAGAGATCAATGATGTTTTCCGGTGCCGGTTTCATCACCACCTGATACTGGTAGTAATGCTGCATGCGGTTCGGATTCTCGCCGTAGCGGCCGTCCTTGGGGCGGCGTGAGGGCTGCACATAGGCGGCTTTCCACGGTTCCGGACCGATGGCCCGCAGGAAGGTCGCGGTATGGCTGGTACCCGCGCCGACTTCCATGTCATAAGGCTGGAGCAACGCGCACCCCTGCTGGTCCCAATAGGTCTGCAAACGCAGGATGATTTCTTGAAATGTCGGCATATCAGGCTTCAGGCGAATGAAAAAGAGCGATTCTACTTGCTTGGCAAGTGAAACGTGAAATCCGGGCAATCGCATGAACCTAAAATCCTCACCGCAAAGGCGCAAAGGTACAAAGATCGCAAAGAAAACAAAACTGATGAAGCATCGCCCACTCACCCAAAAGGTGAATGACAAAACCTTCAACCACCTCCGGCAAGTCGTTGATTTTCTTTGCGTCCTTTGCGCTCTTTGCGCCTTTGCGGTGAATAACAGCGGTTTTCAGGACTCTCCGATGAGCGTTATTACGCCAGACCCAGCACCATCCAGCAGCGATACGGGGCACCCGGCGCCAGCGTGACGGCATGATC
>CAYMYD010000130.1:0-6864 GCA_964394535.1 uncultured Propionivibrio sp.
TCGTCATGGTTTCCCTGGCTGAAAATGCCCGCGTGCCGATCGACAACCCGACCACTCACCTCGAACTCACGATGGTCCACGAGGCGATGATCCTCGAATACTCGGGTCGTCATCTGGCACTCGTCGAGTGGGCGGCCTGCCTCAAACTGTTTGCCTACTCCTGCCTTGGCATCGCGCTGTTCTTCCCCTTCGGCATTCCCCAGACCGCTGATCCGCTGTCGCTGCTGTTCGGTGCGGCGATGCTGATCGGCAAACTGACCGTCGGCGGCTTTCTGCTGGCGCTGATCGAAACTTTGAGCGCCAAGATGCGCATCTTCCGCGCCCCGGAATTCCTCGGCACCGCCTTCCTGCTGTCAGTCCTGGCAGTGCTGATCAACCTGTTGCTGGAGACGAAATGAGCGAACTCCTCAACTTCCAGCGCAGCCTCGAGTTGACCGGCCAGATCATCAATCTGTGCGCGGCGCTGATGCTGCTGATCGGTTTTGCCATGCTGTCGCAGCGGCGCATCCTGACGCTGATCAACCTGTTCATGATGCAGGGGCTGATGCTTTTCCTGTCCACACTGATTGTTGCCATCACCACCTACCAGCCTCATCTCCTGTGGTCGGCGGCGCTGACCCTGCTGCTCAAGGTCTTGCTCCTGCCGTGGATTCTGCACCGTCTGATCCGCAAGCTCGAAGTCAAATGGGACGTCGAAACGATGATCAACATCCCGACGATCATGCTCATCGGCATCGTGCTGGTGATCATCGCCTTCAACGTCGCGGCGCCGATTTCGCACCTCTCCGGCACCATCCTGCGCGCCACCATCGGCATTGCGCTGGCCTGTGTGCTGCTCTCCTTCCTGATGATGATCACCCGCAGCAAAGCCGTCCCGCAGGTGATCGCCTTCCTCTCCATGGAAAACGCCCTGTTCTTCGCCGCCACCAGCGCCAGCTACGGCATGCCGATGGTCGTCGAACTGGGCGTGGCTCTCGACGTCATGGTCGGCATGGTCGTGCTTGGCGTGTTCTTCTTCCAGATCCGCGAACAGTTCGACAGCCTGGATATCCGGCAGATGGAAAAGATGCGTGGGAAATCCGGCGTGAAAGGTGAAACGTGAAACCTGAGATGTGGAAAAAATGACCGAACTCGCTCTCCTGCTCGGCATACCCCTCGCCGCCTCACTGGTGCTGGCGTTGATCGGGCATCGCCACCATGCAGCGGAAGTCAATGCCGCCGGCAGCCTGCTGACGCTGCTCGCGGCGGCGGCGCTGACCAAGCGGGTCATTGACCATGGTCCGCTGCTGCTGCTCGAAGACCAGTTCTACATTGACCCGCTCAACGTTTTCCTGATCGCCCTGACGGCCCTGGTCGGCTTTACCACCTCGCTCTTTTCACGTCCCTACATGCGTGTCGAGCACGATCACGGCCGCCTCTCGTCCGGACGCCTGCGCCTCTATCACAGCATGTTCCAGATGTTCATGTGCACCATGCTGCTGGCCTTGTCGACCAACAACCTGGGCATCCTCTGGGTGGCGATGGAAGCGGCGACGCTGACCACGGTGCTGCTGGTCGCGCTTTACCGTACCCCGGCCAGCCTGGAAGCGGCGTGGAAATACTTCATTCTCTGCGGCGTCGGCATCGCCCAGGCGCTGTTCGGTACCATCCTCATCTACTTTGCCGCCGAGCGCATTCTCGGCCCGGAAGGCGGTGCGCTGTTGTGGACGCGCCTCGAATCGGTCAAAATGCTGCTCGAACCGACGGTGCTCTCGCTGGCTTTCGTCTTCCTGTTTGTCGGTTACGGCACCAAGACCGGTCTGGTACCGCTGCACAACTGGCTGCCCGACGCCCACGCTGAAGGCCCGACCCCGGTTTCCGCCGTACTCTCCGGACTGTTGCTGAACGTCGCGCTGTACGCCATCCTGCGCGGCAAGGTGCTGGTCGACGGCGCACTCGGGACGCGCTTTGCCGAAAACCTGATGATGGGCTTCGGCCTGCTGACCGTCGTCGTTCCGGCCTTTTACCTCTCGCGGCAGAAGGACATCAAGCGGCTGTTCGGCTATTCCTCGATTGAACACATGGGCCTCATCACCTTCGCCTTCGGCATGGGCGGCCCGGTGGCCAATGTCGCTGGCCTGTTGCACATGACCGTGCATTCCCTGACCAAATCGGCGATCTTTTTTGCCGTCGGCCACGCTGCGCAGATGGCCGGAACGCAGATCATCGACGACATCAAGGGCCTGATCAAACGTTCGCCGACCATCGGCTGGGGACTGATGATCGGCACCCTGGCGATCCTCGGCATGCCGCCTTTCGGCGTGTTCACCAGCGAATTCATGATCCTCACCACCTCGATCAAACATCACCCGTGGGCGACGCCCATCCTGCTGCTGGCGCTCGGCGTGGCTTTTGCCTCGATGTTCCGCAAGGCGCAGGGCATGGCCTTCGGCGAACCGACGGTGGCTCCGCTGGCGCACAATCCGGCGCTCGCCCCGGTTTTCCTCCACCTGGGCCTCACACTGATGCTCGGCCTGTGGATTCCGCCCTACCTGTCCGAATGGTATCGGCAGGCGGCACAGTTCATCGGGTAGCGCCGCATGCGATTTCTTGACCAGTCCATCGAATTCACGCCGCTGCCGGGCGCAGTGAGTGTTTTCACCGCACACGTCAGCACCGGCCAGTTGCTCGCCTTCAGCCGTGCCGTGCACGCGGCCGGACGGCGTCTTGTCAGCCTGTGGGGCAGCGACGAGCGTGACCGTGATGCCGCGCAGGGACTGGCACTGCATGTCGCCTTTGATCTCACCGAAGGACTGGTCTGCCTGACCCTGCCCTTGTCGGCCGACAAGCCGGTCTTCCCCGATCTCGCGCCGCTTTTCCCCGGCGCCAACCGCCTGCAACGCGCCGCCTGCGATCTTGTTGGCCTGTCCGTCGAGAACGGTGACAACCGCCCCTGGCTGCGCCATGCCAACTGGCCCGCCGATTACTACCCGCTGCGCCACGACACGCCCGATCAGCAGTTTGAACCCGAAAATGAAAACTATGCCTTCCTGAGCGTCGAAGGTGACGGCGTGCATGAAATCGCCGTCGGCCCGATCCACGCCGGCATCATCGAGCCGGGGCATTTTCGTTTCACCGCCATGGGTGAGCGCGTACTGCGCCTGGAAGAGCGTCTGGGCTGGAAGCACAAGGGCGTTGACCGGCGCTTCGTCGGTATGGCGCTGGCCGAAGGCGCGCGGCTCGCCGGACGCATTTCCGGAGATTCGACCGTCGCCTACGCCTGGGCCTACTGCCAGGCCGCCGAAAGCATCGCCGCAGCCGACGTTCCGGCGCGCGCCCTGTGGCTGCGTGCGCTATTACTCGAACGCGAACGGATCGGCAATCACTTCGGCGATCTCGGCTACCTCGCCAACGACGTCGCGCTGGCCTTCGGCCTGATGCAGTTCATGCGCCTCAAGGAAAACTGGGTGCGCCTCAACGGGCAGTTGTTCGGCCACCGCTTCGCGATGGACAGCATCGTTCCCGGCGGCGTGACGGTCGAGCTTGATGCTGCCGGTGCACAAGCCATTCTTGCGCAGTGCCAGGCTGTCGAAACCGACGTCAGGCGCCTGAAAGCCATCTACGACGAACACGCCGGTTTGCAGGACCGCTTCCTCGTCACCGGCACCGTCCTGCCGGAACGAGCCAAACGACTCGGCATCATCGGCCTCGCCGGACGCGGCAGCGGCCAGCACTGGGATCAGCGCTGCCTGCATCCCTGCGCGCCCTACGATCAACTGGAAACGAAAATCGCGGTGGAGCCCGGTGGTGACGTTTCGGCGCGTGCGCTGGTGCGCTTTGCCGAAATTCTTGAATCCCTGCGCCTCATCCGCGAAATTCTCGCCCGTCTGCCCGATGGCCCGACGCGCAGTACGGTACGCAGCGAACCCGACCGTCACGGCTTCGGCTGGATCGAGGGCTGGCGCGGCGACATTCTGGTGGCGCTGGAAACCGGCAGCGACGGCAAGGTTCGCCGCTGCCACTGCCATGATCCATCCTGGCATAACTGGCCAGCCCTCGAACACGCCGTCATCGACAACATCGTTCCCGACTTCCCGCTGATCAACAAGTCCTACAACCTTTCGTACTCGGGAGCGGATCTATGAGCATGAGAAGGGGGAAGGGGGAAGGGGGAAGGGTGAGATTGGCGCCTTCGGCGGGTGTTGGAAAGACCATCGGCCTTGTTTCAGGCCGAGGGACGGAAAGAACAGATCGGTTTTACCCTTCCCCTTCGCCCCTCTCCATTTCCGCCTCCGCGAAGGAGGCCCGACCATGATTCCACTGCTTCGCCAGATATTCCGCACCGGCATCCTCACCGAACCCGCTCCGGCGGTCGATGAGGCCTTGCGCGTCACACAGCAGCGCCTTGAAGAAGCGATGCGCCGCAAGTTCGGGCGGGCGCTGGTCATCCGTCACGTCGATGCCGGTTCATGCAACGGCTGCGAACTGGAAATTCACGCCCTCGGCAATCCCTACTACAACTTGGAAGCTCTGGGCATCAAGTTTGCAGCCAGCCCTCGCCACGCCGATATGCTGCTGGTCACCGGCCCGGTGGCGAAAAACATGGAAGTGGCGTTGAAACGCGCCTATGATGCAACCCCCGAACCGCGTCTGGTCGTCGCCGTCGGTGACTGCGGCTGCAACGGCGGCATTTTTGGTGAAAGCTACGCTTCCTGCGGACGAGTCGCCAACGTCATCCCGGTGGATGTTGCCGTCCCCGGTTGCCCGCCGACGCCGCTGCAACTGATGCAGGCTGTTCTGACGGCGATTGCGCCCGCCCCCGGCACCACGGAATGAACCTGCTGACCCGTCGCCTGTCTGTACACGGGCGTGTCCAGGGTGTCGGCTTCCGCTGGCAGGTCTGCGCCGAAGCGCAGCGGCTGAAACTCGGCGGCTGGGTACGCAACCGTTCGGACGGCAGCGTCGAAATCCTGATCTGCGGCCCGGAAGCGGCAGTCCACGAACTGACCGTCTGGGCGCACCACGGCCCGGCGCATGCCCGTGTCGACCGTGTCATCTGCCGCGACGAGCCGAATAACGAAGATTCCCTGCTGCCGTTCACCCGAAAACCCAGCTTCTAACCCGACTTCAAGGAGAAACACATGGCTGTCCTCGTAGGAAAACCCGCCCCCGACTTTACCGCCCAGGCCGTCATGGGCAACAACGAAATCCGCGACTTCACGCTGTCGCAGGAAATCAATGGAAAATATGCGGTGGTCTTCTTTTACCCGCTCGACTTCACCTTCGTCTGCCCGTCCGAACTCATTGCTTTCGATCATCGTCTGGACGAGTTCAAACAGCGCGGCGTCGAAGTCATCGGCATTTCGATCGACTCGCAATATACCCACCTTGCCTGGAAGAACACCCCGGTCAACAACGGCGGCATCGGCCAGGTGCGTTACCCACTGGTGGCCGACATCAAGCACGAAATCTGCCGTGCCTATGATGTTGAATTTGCCCAGGCCGGCGTGGCTTTCCGTGGCTCCTTCCTGATCGACCAGAAAGGCATCGTGCGCCATCAGGTGATCAACGACCTGCCGCTGGGCCGCAACGTCGACGAAATGCTGCGCATGGTCGACGCCCTGCAATTCACCGAAGCACACGGCGAAGTCTGCCCGGCCGGCTGGAGCAAGGGCAAGGCCGGCATGAAGGGTTCCACCGCCGTAGTCGCCTAATACCTGGCGCAACACGCGAAGTTTTTTTAAGGAAATTTCACGTCGTGGCCCCGCTCCCTGTGTGCAGCGGGGCCACGGCTTTACCGGGAAACGATTTTCCCGCGCCTTGTTTCGCCCTCTGCCTGCCGCCGCCTTGATGACCCGCATGGTTCCCCTCTCCCCGCCCAACCGCCTGCCGCGCCAGGGGCTGATCCTGCTGGCTGCGCTGTCCTTGTGCTGGGGCATCAACTGGCCGGTCATGAAAATCGTGCTCGTTGAAATTCCGCCGCTCTATTTTCGCGGCACCTGCCTGCTGCTCAGCGGCCTGGGGCTGCTGCTGATCGCCAGGATCAACGGCAACAGCATTGTCATTCCGAGAGCGCACTGGCGGCATCTGCTGGCCATCACGCTCATCAATGTCGTCGGCTGGAATGTGCTCGCCATCTATGGCGTTTTGCTGCTTTCCTCGGGGCGTGCCGCCCTGCTCGCCTACACCATGCCGATCTGGAGCACGCTGCTGTCGGTTCCTGTCCTGGGCGAAGCGCTCACGCGCCAGCGCCTCCTCGCCCTGGCACTTGGCCTCGCCGGGATCGTCGTGCTGATGGGGGGCAGTCTGACCAGCTTCTTCAGCACCCTGCCCGGTTTCGTCGCGATGATTCTGGCGGCCTGGGCCTGGGCGCTCGGCATCGTGCTGTTCAAGCGCTTCCGGATTGCCATGCCGACGATTTCCCTGACCGGCTGGACCATGCTGTTTGGCAGCTTCCCGGTGCTCGCCGTGGCCGTTCCGCTGGAAACCGCCCAGCTTGGCATCCCGGGGTTCTGGCCGATGGCCGGGCTGTTCTACAACGTTTTCCTGTCCTTCATGTTCGGCAACTGGGCCTGGAACCGCATTGTGCTGATGGTTCCCGTGGCTGTTTCATCACTGTCATCGCTGGTCATCCCGCTGATTGGCGTCACCAGCGGCATGATCCTCCTGGGAGAACCGCTGGGCTGGCAGGAGATGCTGGCGACCGCACTGATTCTCGGGGCTGTCGGAACGGTATCAGGCAATCGCATGAAGCGATTGCGGGAAGGGTGAAGGGAGAAGAGGGAAGGGTAAAACCGTCTGTCAGCAATGGTTCTGCGGAAACAAACAGCGTTTTTTCCGGGCGCAGGCCGAAAAAGCAGACCAGGCGCACCCTTCTCCCTTCTC
>CAYMYD010000131.1:0-6850 GCA_964394535.1 uncultured Propionivibrio sp.
TAAAAAAACGCCCTTCCCCCAAAAGGAAGGGCGTTTTAATTTGTGGAAAGAAAAGGTGATTCCATGCTTGCGCCCACAGACTATGGTCACGGTATTTATCTGATTGATGCCGATTATTTGCGTCCGGGCTTCGCCGGGATTTACCTGATGGTCGAGGCCGGTCGGGTTGCCGTGATCGAAACCGGCTGCAACGCCTCCCTGCCGCGTGTGCTGTCATTTCTTGACGATCTCGGGATAGCCGTCGGGAGCGTCGATTACGTGATTCCGACGCACGTTCACCTTGATCATGCCGGTGGGGCCGGTGCGATGATGCGGGCTTTCCCGAATGCGCGCCTTGTCGTACATCCCCGCGGGGCGCGGCACATGGCTGATCCGTCGAAGTTGGTGGCCGGGGCGGTTGCCGTATATGGCGCAGAGCAGGTGCGTGCGCTTTACGGAGAAATCCTGCCGATCGACGCCACGCGCATCATCGAGGCGGCGGATGGCCTGACAGTTGATCTTGCCGGCCGGCAACTCCTGTGCCTTGATGTGCCTGGGCATGCGCGCCACCACATCGCCATCGTCGACGAGAAAACCGGACATATTTTCACAGGCGATACCTTTGGCGTTTCCTATCCCGAACTGGAAAACGCTGGTCGGCAGTTTGTTTTTCCGACAATTACCCCGGTTCAGCTTGATCCGCCAGCCTTGCACGCCTCAATGACACGCCTGCTGAGTTACCAACCGCAAGCCATGTATCTGACCCACTACGGGAAACTGCGCGATATCGAGAAAAATGCCGATGATTTGCGGCGACGTTTCGACGCTTCGCTCGAAATTGCCCGAGAGGCGTGCGGAGAAGGTGCCGAGCGGCATCGGCAAATCCTGGACGGGATGCGGCAGATGCTGATTACTGAACTCCGGGCAGCGGGTTGTGTCTTGCCGGAAGCGCGCTTGCTCGAATTGCTGGCAGATGATCTTGAACTCAACGCGCAGGGTTTGGGTATCTGGCTCGATAATCAGGCGTCGCTGGCCAACTGACGTAATACCTCGCCGGCAGCGAACATCCCGAAGACAGCGGTTACACAGACCGCTGCGCCAAAACCGGGGCCATCCTGCTGTGGCTTGTCGATACCGGTTTCCGGGTAAAGCACACGTTCGCTGGAAAATACGGCGGGAATGCCGAACTTCTGTTTTGCCTCGCGCGGGAAACCATAGGTCTTGCGTAGCAGGGTGCGTACTTTGGCAAGCAGGGGGTCCTGAAAGCTTTGTGCCAGATCGTCGATGCGGATATGAGCCGGATTGATCTGTCCCCCCGCGCCACCAGAGGTGATCAGTGCCTGCTGCTGTTGTCGACACCAGGCGATCATTGCCGCCTTGACGTGTACCTGATCGATGGCATCAATGATGAAATCGAAGTCGCCAGCAAGCAGTTCATCCAGTGTTTCCGGCGTGACGCGTCTTTCGACCGCGCTGACCTGGCACGCGGGATTGATGGAGCGCAGACGTTCGGCCATGATCAGAGTTTTGGCCTTGCCATAGTTGTCGCCGAGTGCGTGGATTTGCCGGTTGGTGTTTGATTCGGCAACCGTATCGGGGTCGATCAGCGTGATCCGGCCAATGGCCGAGCGGCACAATGCCTCGGCTGCCCAGGAACCAACGCCGCCGATACCGACCACGCAGACATGCGCGGCGGAGAAGCGCGCCACGGCGCGTTCGCCATAGACGCGGCCTGTTCCCGTGAAGCGCCGTGAAACGCCGTGTGTCATCAGGATTCGACAACGCGGCGGATGACTTGATTGAAAGGCGCAATCCACTCCGGGGCGAACTGCGTGTCGCAGGCGTTGATTTCGGCGATTGCGCGCAATACCGAGCGATTTTTGCCACGGTCGATGTGTTTGAGCATGACGGCCTCAAAAGCATCGACGATCGCCAGAATCTTGGCACCATCACAGATCTGGTCGCCCTTGATTCCTTCCGGATAGCCGCGTCCGTCCGGCATTTCATGATGCTGGGCGACCATTTGCGCTGCTTCCTCCCAGCCGTGGATACGTGCGAGCAATCCGGCACCCAGGGCGGGGTGCGAGCAAAGTTCCTGTTTCTCTTCGGGCGTCATTCGTCCTGTTTTCAGCCAGATTGCCTCGGGCAGGAACATCATGCCGATATCGTGCATGTAGACGGCGGCCTCAAGCTGTTGCGGATCAATGGGCTTGTCTCTTTCCTGGTTGGTTTCGAAGGCCAGGCGCAACAGGCGCGAGGTTCGCCCCTTGAACAGCGGTGAGCGTGCCTCGAACTGGTTGGCCAGTGACAGAAAAAAGAGCAGGTCTTCGCTGGCCAGGATCGGACTCTTGCGCATCAGCGACGAGGTGCCGCTGAGTATTCGTAGCGAACTCTCGGAAGGCGGGCGGAAATCCGTCACCGCTTCGATCAGTTCGCAGGCGCAAGAATCGACTTTTGCGGGGGCTTCGTCGGCCATTTGTTCGAAGCCGTTGATCAGTGCGTTGAGACGTAGAGCATCAAGCGACCGTCCGTTCCGGATGCTCTCGATGGCCAGTTCAAGCCGGTCGATGGCCAGCAGGATCGCCTCGGCCAACTGGTCACTGAAAACGATCTCGCCATTGCGCAGTCGGGTGAGAACAGTTTCGACCGGATGCACGACTTGCACCGCTAGGTCAATACGGCACAGGGCGGCGTCGCCCTTGATATTATGAATCGCACGGAAAAGGCTGGACACGGTTTCGCGGTCGTCCGGTACAGCACGGAGCCGGGCGACATCACGCTCGATTTTTGGCGCGAGGTCACTCAGTGATTCGCTGAATTCTTCGAGTGCCTGCCTGTCGGTGATGACGGGGGGAGCGATTGAGCGGGAAAGCATGTTCTTCTCCTTTGCCATGATGCCAGCCGGGCAAGTGTAACCAAAAGACAGGTCCGCGTCAGCGTTGCTGAATTTGCGCCAAAGCGGCTGGCAAATTACACTGCGAGATTCATGTCATCAAGGGAAAACATCATGTCGATCATCACCACGGCCTCCGGGCTACAGATTGAAGAGGTGCGCGTCGGAACCGGCGAAACCGCCAGTGCCGGAAGTTTCGTTGCGGTGCACTATACCGGCTGGTTGAGCGACGGCAAAAAATTTGATTCCAGCAAGGATCGCGACGAGCCGTTCGAGTTTCCGCTGGGCGAGCGTACGGTGATCGCCGGCTGGGACGAAGGTGTGCAGGGCATGAAGGTCGGTGGCATCCGCAAACTGACCATTCCACCGCAGCTTGGCTATGGCGCGCGTGGTGCGGGTGGCGTGATTCCCCCCAATGCCACGCTGCTGTTTGAAGTCGAACTGCTCGAGGTTTCGCTCGATGGCTGATACGCCACGCAAGACGCTGGGTCTGCCGGTCAAGGCCGCGGGCGGGCAAAGTCCGGTCAGTTTTCGGCGCAAACCCTTGCGTTCTGGCGGGCCGAAAGACAAGCGCAAGTCGGTCGTCGCCATCCCGGCGGGTGAGGCAAAGCCTGCAATGCCAGACAGCGTGCGTGCCATGCCCGCGAAATCCCTGGTGGAGCGGGCGGCAAAGCGACCAACAACGGTTTCCGAAATACCGGTTGAAACGCCGCCGCTGGCCGATGCGACAAGCGCACCAGCGGGTATCCGTGTTTCCCGACTGATGTCCGAGCGCGGCTTGTGTTCGCGGCGCGAGGCGGACGAGTACATCGTGCGTGGCTGGGTTTACGTTGACGGCCAGCGCGTCAGTGAACTCGGTACGCGTGCTGCGCCGAGCGCGAAAATCACGCTGGACAAGGCAGCGCAGGCGACCCAGCAACGTCAGATGACCATCCTGCTGCACAAACCGGTCGGCTACGTATCCGGCCAGCCCGAGCCAGGTTTCAAGCCGGCGGCACAACTGATCCTGCCGGAAAATCAGCAGCGCAGCGCCGATACCCCGATTTTTCATCCTTCGCACCTCAAGGGACTGGCACCGGCCGGTCGGCTCGACATTGACTCCACCGGTCTGCTGGTGCTGACTCAGGATGGGCGCGTGGCGCGGCAGCTGATCGGGGAGTCCTCGACGATCGACAAGGAGTATCTGGTGCGCGTCACCGGGCGGCTTGACGAAAAGGGCTTGGCGCTACTGAACCATGGCCTCAGTCTTGACGGCAAGCCGCTCAAGCCGGCGAAGGTCGAATGGCTCAATGCCGACCAGCTGCGTTTCATCCTCAACGAAGGCCGGAAGCGGCAGATTCGCCGCATGTGCGAACTGGTCGGGCTGAAAGTGATCGGCCTCAAACGGGTCCGCATGGGCCGGGTGAGGCTGGGCGATTTGCCGCAGGGGCGGTGGCGTTATCTGCGCGAGGACGAGGTTTTCTGAGCCTTGGAAAATGTTCAGAAAACATTCGCCTGTTCATCGGCAGGTGGTTGTCCTGACTGGCGGGCCTTTTTCTGTTCGGCACGGGTGTTTTTTTCGGGATCGAAAAACACATAGCGGCCAAAAAGCTCGCAGCCTTTCATTCCCGGATCGCAGGGGATATTTTTGATCTTGCTGCACAGGCCATCAAGCTCGTGCGGACAACTCCAACCGCCTCCCGACATGGATTTCCTTTCCTCATGAAGAGTGACTATTGTCCGCCAGCTTTGTTGTGCCCACAAGACTGACTGCCCGTGAGTCTTGTCCGATTTGGGGTAGCCATTCTTTCACTATCGGGTAAGCCGTGTCACTGATCGCCAGGCCCAGTGTTCCGGCCAGCGCGACACAGATCATCGTTGCCGCCAGGCGGCGGATAAGCTCACGGTTTCCTGAGCGCAGAACAAAGGAAAGACTGAAAGCGATGCTCGTGAACGAGGCCAATACGGCTCCGTTGCCGGCCACGGTGGGCGAAAGGTTTCCCTGGGCCGCCAGGGTGGCGGCGGCTGCCACGGCACTGGCGCTGGACATCAGGCCACCGACAACGCTGACGAAATAAAAACCGAGATTGCCGAACGAACGTTGCGTCAGGCCGCCGACAATATGCAGCAACAGAAATACCACGCCGTATTTGAGGGCCAGTGGCAAGGAGAATGGCAGCCCCATCTTCATCGTCGGGACGGCTTCGGTGAGATGAGGGCTTCTCCGGCAATAGCTCCATAACACCAATGCCAGGCTGGTTCCGAGCATCAGCAGGAAGGCGGCCAGTGAACCCACCAGGGCCATGGGGGCGAGGATCAGCAATAGACTGGCATTGCGTATCACCATGGCAATGGTTGCCAACAGGATGCCGCGATAGGCCGAGCCGATGAATTCTCCTGCTTGCTGTTTGACCCGGGAGGACATTTCGATCACCGTGAAGTTGCTGTTGACAAGACCACCCAGAAAGCCGGACAACTCAACACCGCGCATGCCGTAAAGCTTCCACAGGATGTAGTTCACGAAGCCGATGCCGGCAATCAGGATGACCGTCACCCAGGCGGCGCGTGGCTCCAGCAGCTTCCAGGGGCCGACCGCACCTTCGGGCAGGGCTGGATAGATGACGATGGACAGAATAGCCAGCATGATGGCCGAGCGCAGTTCGTTTTCGGAAAGCCCCATGGAAAAGCCGGCCAGCCTTTCCTTCCATGCCAGCAACGCGGTGGCGATGACCATTGTGGCGGCCGGTGAAATGGTATGTCCCTGACCGCACAGGATGCCGGCCACGCAGGTTACCAGCATGGCGGCAGAGGTCGTGAGCTCGCTTCCCTGATTGGCCCGTAGGGTCTGAATATTCAGCAAGACCGCCAGTACGCCGGTGAGTGCGAGAATCATCAGCGCGAAGGCGGCACCAAGGGAGCCGCCCAGCGCACCAAGAACGCCGATGAATCCGAAAGTTCGTAGCCCGGCCTCTTTACCCCGCCGTTCCCGTTCGAGGCCGATCAGGAGGCCCAGGGAAAGACTCAAGGCAAGGCGGAGAAGGGTTTGGACGTAAGGCCATTCGGCATTCGGAAGAGTGAGGGCGGGGTCAGGCATGCAATTGCTCCAGAGCGTTGGGCAGGTTGAGAAAATCACGCAAGCCTTTACTTTCCGCGTTACGCCATGGCGCGCAACTCATTGAAAGCATTTTGAAAGTGCCAAGAAAGCGAACTGCAAGCCTTTGCGGTACAGGAATGGCTGATGAAGTTGCATCAAATCGCTGATGACACCGGGGGAGGCCATGCCACCATTGCTCAAGCCATTCCGGAAAGGAGGCGGATCAGTTTTCACGTTCAAGATTTTTCGCTTTTTTTTGCTTTTTCCTTGCTTATTTGCCAATCTCGGATAACATGGCTCTGGAGTGGGGAGGGAGCAAATCAAAACAATAAAATCAAAAACGTCGCCGATGGCGTGTGCTATTGCGTGACGACTGTTGAAGTTTTGAACTACCCCACGACCCTTCCGTTTCTGTGCCGAATGACTATTTTTGGCCAACCTTTGGAGGTTCGTATGAGCAAGCAAGACTTCAAGCAGCCGGTAACACGGCGGGATTTTCTCAAGACGTCGTCCGCGTGTAGCCTAGCTGCGGCAGCAGGGGGCGTCACCATCCCCTTTACCGTCCAGGCGTCAACTGCGGCCCAGAAAGGGGCAGCGGCCGGTTCGGCCAAGGCGGTGGGCGACAAGGTGGTGTGGAATGCCTGCAAGGTGAATTGCGGGGGCCGTTGCGCCTTGCGCTTTCACGTTACCAAGGGGCAGCTCACCTGGGTGGAAACCGACAACACCGGCGTGGATGAGTACGGTGACCATCAGGTGCGTGCCTGCTTGCGCGGGCGCTCGATCCGCCAGCGCTTCTACCATCCCGACCGCCTGAAATATCCGATGAAGCGTGTCGGCAAGCGCGGCGAAGGCAAGTTCGAGCGCATCAGTTGGGAAGAAGCCTACACGTTGATCGCTAACAGTCT
>CAYMYD010000132.1:0-5215 GCA_964394535.1 uncultured Propionivibrio sp.
CCTTTTCCCGGCAAGATCGCCTTTTATCACCCGCCCGGCGGGCCGGGGATCCGCGTCGATTCGCACATTTATCAGGGCTACACCATTCCTTCGCACTACGATTCAATGGTCGCCAAGGTGATTGCCTACGGCGAAACCCGCGACCAGGCGATTCGTCGGATGCGCATCGCACTCTCCGAAATGAGCATTGAAGGCATCAAGACAAACCTTCCCCTGCATCTGGAATTGCTGCATGATGCGAATTTCATCGCCGGTGGCACCAGCATTCACTATCTGGAAAAGAAGCTGGCGGCCAGAAGCGGCTAAACCCGATCATGCCCTGGATTTCTGTCCGTATTGAAACCGACTGTCAACACGCCGACGCGCTGACTGACGCCTTGCTGGATGTCGGCGCGCTGACCGCCAGCATCGAGGATGCCGATGCTGGCACCCCTGCCGAAACCCCGCAATTTGGCGAGCCGGGGTCGTCGGCCACGCCGGGCTGGGAGCGTTCGCGGGTGCTTGCCCTGTTCGAGGAAGGTGCCGAACTTGAGCCCCTGATTGCCGAAAGCGCCCGACTGGCCGGAATGACCACGGTTCCGCCCTATGTTGCTGAAACGCTGGCCGATCAAAACTGGGTACAGCTGACCCAGTCACAATTTGAGCCGATCCGCGTTTCCGAACGCCTGTGGATCGTTCCTTCCTGGCACGAAGCGCCCGACCCCGAAGCGCTGGTGCTGGTACTTGATCCGGGCATGGCTTTCGGCACGGGTTCGCATCCGACCACCCGGCTATGCCTTGAATGGCTGGAACGCACGGTGACGCCCGGCGCGACGATTCTTGATTACGGCTGTGGATCAGGTATTCTCGCCATTGCAGCAGCAAAACTCGGTGCTACCGGGGTGCTGGGCGTCGATATTGATGCGCAGGCCGTCACGGCAGCGCGCAGTAACGCCGAACGTAACGGCATTGAAGCGCGCTTCGAGGATTCTGCACAGGAAATCCGGGGACAATTCGACATCGTGGTTGCCAATATTCTTTCCAATCCGCTCAAGGCGCTGGCCCCGGCCATCTGCGCCCATGTCCGTCCGGGCGGGGCTCTGGCGCTTTCCGGCATCCTGAGCGAGCAGGCGGATGAACTCATCGCCATCTACGCCCCCTTCCTGCGCCTGGAAATTGCCGATACGCGAGATGGCTGGGTGTGTCTGACGGGTCGCAAGTCATGAAAACCCGCTGTCCCGGTTGCCAGACGATCTTCCGGGTCTCGCCCGAACAGTTGAAGGCGCGCGTGGGCAAAGTGCGCTGTGGGCAGTGCCAGACGGTATTCAATGCGCTGGACAGCCTCTTCGAAGAAATGCCCTTGCCGGCAACACTGCCGCCTCTCCCGCCGGAGAGCAAAAAAGCCGCCGGCGAGTTCATTTCCATCGCTGTCACACCGCCTGAAGCCAGCGTCAGGCCGGAAGCCCCGGCCGAAACGGCCAGCAAGCCGGAAACGCTGCCCATGAGCGAATCAGAGGCGCAGGCCCTGGGTCTGGCGACCGGCCTGATCATGCCGCGCGAGATGACCGAAGTTCCCGGCTACAACAAATGGTCTGCCGGCGTCATCGCCGAACCTTTTTCCCTGCCCTTGGAAAAGCCGACGCGCTGGCCCTTTGTTCTGGCAAGCATTCTGCTGGTTTTGGCGCTGGCAGGACAGGCCGCCTTCCATTTTCGCAGTGAACTGGCGATTGCCTTTCCGCCCGTGAGACCGCTGCTGGAAGCACTCTGCCAGATGCTCGATGCCGAAATCCCCTTGCCCCGCCACGTCGAACTGGTGAGTATCGAAGCCTCCGACCTGCATAACGATCCTTCGCGTGACAATCTGCTCGTCCTCAATGCCACGGTGCGCAATCGCGCTCCCTATGAGCAGGCCTACCCTGCGCTCGAACTTTCGCTGACCGATACGCAGGATGCGGCGATTGCCCGCCGGGTGTTTCTGCCTGCCGAATACCTGCCGCAACGGCTGTCCTCCAGCCAGCCATTCGCCGCCGCTTCGGATATCGCCGTGCGCTTGTGGATCGATGCCCAGGGCATCGGCGCTGCCGGTTATCGCCTGTACGTTTTTTATCCCTGAGCGCTTAATCCCAGACGCCCAGCGCCTGTAACTGCCTTGTCGCCGCTTCGCTCCAGCCCCGGTTGGCGGCAGGACTGGCGGGGCTGGGATGCAGGATTTTCCCGATAGACACCTTCATGCCGTCCAGCGCTTCGCGGGCGCGCGTTTCGGCAAAAGCGCCGATGCCGATGACCCATTGTGGCTGAAGCAGCTCGACGACACAGCGCAGGTGGGCATCACAGGCGGCGTAAAGCGGCGCACACTCGCTGGCGGGGAGTTTGTCCGGTGTCAGATTACGGCCCTGGTCGAAGAAAGCCAGCGGACAATAATTGGCGACAAAATGCCCGGCGAAAAACGCCTCGGCGTCACCGAAGCGCTGCTGGAACAGACTCCACAGGCGCCGCCCGCTGACCTCGGAGCGGGTGCAGGCAAAACCCTCGACAGAACGCTTCGGATTTTCATGCTCAGGCTTTCCGATGCTTGCAACAATGCCCATCCAGTCACGAACAGCAGCGATTTCGCCAAAAGGAACCCCGCATTGCACCATGCCGAACGGGCCGGGATTCATGCCAAGAAAAACAATCTTTTTCGCCGAGTTGCCAAAACGACGCAAATAAAGCTCATGCGCTGCCCAGGCGTAGTCGAGCGGGTTGTAGCAGTGAGAAACCGGCGCTGCAAAATGCAGTTGGCCAACTTCGACGGAAAGCTGTCGGGCGGCGCTGATCAGCGCTTCAGCGATATCGGGAGAATGGCTGGGAGGTATGGGGAACGTCACGGCGGAGCTTCCTTCTGAAAATGACGGACAGGTCTGGCCGAATCCTATTCCCTCGCAGGCGGTGGCGCAATTGTCAGCTCACGCTCTGTCAGGCAGAGGCACGTCCTTCTTGACACTTTCTTGATGATCTCCGGACAACTCTTGTCGGCATCTTGAGCTTGATCCTCCTATCGTAGGCACTTGGCGATTCGCCATTGTTCACCGGAGGAATCCATGAATTCACTGGTTTTCATCTACTTGCTCGCTGGCATTTCAGCGCTCGGCTTGTTCATTTATCTGGGCTACGCCCTCCTGAACCCTGAAAAATTTTGAGCCTGAAGGAGAAATTTTCATGCAAGACCTGCTGTTTATCGGCATCAGCATCGCCTTCTTTGCCGCGACTGTCGGCCTGATACAGGCCTTACGCCAGCTCTGAGGAGAGATCGGATGGAACCCGTTTTTCTTGAATACGCCATCGTCCTGTTGTTGATGACTGCGCTGGCGATCCTCATGGGGCGCTGGCTGGCACACGCGTTTGCCGACAAAAACCATACCATCGTGGAGCGGTTGAGTTACCGCATGCTGGGCGTCAATCCCGAAGAACCGATGAACTGGGCGCGTTACGGCCTGGCCTTGCTGCTTTCCAATGCCGCCATGATGCTGCTCGGGTATATCCTGCTGCGCCTGCAGGGCATTCTGCCCCTGAACGAACTGGGCAACCCGGCGCAAGCTCCCGATCAGGCATTCAATACCGCCGTCTCGTTCATCACCAACACCAACTGGCAGTCTTATGGTGGTGAAACGAGTCTCTCCAACGCAACGCAGATGGTGGTCATCACCTTTCTGATGTTTTGCGGAGCAACCGCCGGTGTGGCGGCCGCGGGCGGCTTCATTCGTGGTCTGGCACGTGCCAGCGCGCAGGATATCGGCAATTACTGGGTGGACTTCATGCGGGTGCTGTGGCGCGTGCTACTGCCGCTCTGCTCCATCGTCGCCATCGTTTATGTGTGGCAGGGCATGCCACAAACCCTGGATGCGCAAGCCATTGCCAGCACAGTCGAAGGTGTTAAGCAGCAAATCATCCTCGGCCCGGTCGCCTCTTTCGAGACGATCAAACATATTGGCACCAACGGCGGCGGCTTCTTCAATGTGAATGCGGCGCACCCCTTTGAAAATCCGACACCACTGACCAATCTCCTGCATATTTTGTCGATGCTGCTGATTCCGTCGGCGCTCACGGTGAGCTTTGGCACCCTGCTCGCCAGGAAAAAGCAGGGCTGGGTATTTTTTGCTGCCTTCCTGGTGATGTTCGTCGGTTTTCTGGCGATGGTCTATCACGCCGAGCAGGCTGGCAATCCGCTGCTGACGCAGGCGGGGGCCGATCAACAGCCGAGCGCCCTGCAATCCGGTGGCAATATGGAAGGCAAGGAATTGCGTTTCGGGATCGCCGATACCGCCCTGTTCGTGGCGACGACGACCGGGGCGACGACCGGAGCGGTCAACGCCATGCACGATTCGCTGACCCCCCTGGGCGGCTTTGTCCCGCTGGCGCAGATGATGCTCAACTGCGTGTTCGGCGGTGAGGGCGTGGGCTTCATCAACCTGATCCAGTACGCCATCCTCACGGTTTTTCTGGCTGGCATGATGATCGGACGCACGCCGGAATTCCTCGGGAAAAAGATCGAAGCTCGCGAGATCAAGCTCGTCATGCTCTCGGTTCTGGCGCATCCGGCCTCCATCCTCGGCTTTACGGCACTGGCCTGCCTGTGGCCGGAAACAGGCGCGAGTCTTGCCAACCACAGCGCCCATGGCTTTTCCGAAGTGCTGTACGCCTACACCTCGGGTACCGCCAACAATGGCTCGTCCTTCGCCGGTTTCAATGCCAACACGCCGTTTTTCAACACCACCATCGGTTTGGCCATGCTGGCGGGGCGTTACCTGACCCTGCTGCCAATGCTGGCGGTCGCCGGTTCGCTGGCGAGCAAAAAAACCGTCGCCGATGGCGCGGGGACTTTTCCCACCGCCACACCGCTTTTCATGCTGCTCCTGGTCTTTGTCGTGCTGGTGGTTGGTGGGCTGACCTTCCTGCCAGCGCTGGCGCTCGGGCCACTGGTCGAACAGTTGCAATTGCTTGGCGGACAGCTTTATCCCTGAACGAAACGGAAGAATGAGATGAATACCTTGAATATCCCCCATGCCGCCGCCAACCCCGGTTTGCTGCTGCGTGGTCTGCTGATGCCCTGCGTGCGTGGCGCCATTTTTGTGGCGCTGGTGACGGGCGTACTCTATCCCCTGGCGACCACGGGCGTGGCGCAACTCCTGTTCCCGTATCAAGCCAACGGCAGCCTGATTCGCCAGGGAAGCGTGGTGACAGGGTCGGAACTGATCTG
>CAYMYD010000132.1:5315-6840 GCA_964394535.1 uncultured Propionivibrio sp.
CTGGACCCGCATATTTCGCTGAACAACGCCCGGCAGCAGGCCCCTCGCGTCGCACAGGCGCGTGGACTGACGCTGCCGCAGGTGCAGGCGCTGCTTGCCCAACACACGGAAAGCCGCACCCTGGGTTTGCTGGGCGAGGCGCGCATCAATGTGCTGCGACTCAATCTGGCGCTGGATGCCCTGAAACCGGCATCGGCCCATCCATAAATCCGTTGCGGAGATAGAACAATGTCCGACAAGAAAGCCCTGAATCTGTTTGACCGCGCACTCCTGGGGCAGGCCAGCGTGGATGCTTTTCTCAAGCTGGCGCCGCAGGTGCAGTGGCGCAATCCGGTGATGTTCGTGGTCTATGCGGGTTCCATCCTCACGACCATCCTGTTTTTCCAATCGCTGGCGGGTGGCGGCGAAGCGCCTTCCGGGTTCATCCTGACCATTTCCCTGTGGCTGTGGTTCACGGTGCTGTTCGCCAACTTTGCCGAGGCGCTGGCAGAAGGACGCAGCAAGGCGCAGGCGGCCAGTCTGCGTGGATTGAAGAAACAAACCTGGGCCAAAAAACTCGCCAGCCGCGACTTCCAGCCGCAGCACGCGCGAGATGGCACAAAATGGCTTCCCATCGAAGCCGATAATCTGCGTAAGGGAGACATCGTGCTGATCGAAGCAGGCGACGTGATTCCCGCCGATGCGGAAGTGATCGACGGCGTCGCCTCGGTCGATGAGTCAGCGATTACCGGCGAATCGGCCCCGGTGATCCGCGAATCCGGCGGCGACTTTTCCGCCATTACCGGCGGCACCCGTGTGCTTTCGGACTGGATCGTGGCGCAGGTGTCCGTCAATCCTGGCGAAGCCTTCGTTGATCGCATGATTTCGATGGTCGAAAGCGCCAAGCGGCAAAAAACCCCTAACGAGATCGCCCTCACCATTTTGTTGCTGGGCCTGACCCTGGTGTTCCTGCTGGTCATCGTCACCCTGTGGCCGTTCTCCGCGTTTGCCGTTGCCGAGGCGGGTTCAGGGGCGGTGGTCAGCATCACCGTGCTGGTGGCGCTTCTGGTCTGCCTCATTCCGACGACCATCGCCGGGCTGCTTTCCGCGATTGGCGTTGCCGGCATGAGCCGCATGATGCAGGCCAATGTGATCGCCACCTCGGGCCGGGCCGTGGAAGCGGCCGGCGACGTGGATGTGCTGCTGCTCGACAAGACCGGCACCATCACCCTGGGCAACCGGCAGGCCAGTGCCTTCATTGCTGCCCCCGGCGTGACCGAAGCCACCCTGGCCGACGCCGCACAACTGGCGTCACTGGCCGATGAAACCCCCGAGGGGCGCAGCATTGTCGTGCTGGCCAAACAGCGCTTCAATCTGCGCGGACGCGAACTGGCCGAGATGAACGCGCAGTTTGTCCCCTTCACCGCGCAAACGCGTATGAGCGGCGTCGATCTGCCCGGTGGCCGGATGCTGCGCAAAGGCGCCGCTGCGGCGATTCGCAGCCACGTGGAAAGCCAGGGCGGCAGCTTTCCGGCGGCGCTGAATG
>CAYMYD010000133.1:0-2337 GCA_964394535.1 uncultured Propionivibrio sp.
GGATTCGAACTGCGCCATGATTGTTGATGCAACAACACATCGCATTTGATAGACTGGCGGCTGTTCAGGCATCTTTCCGCGAATGTTCTAAGCAGCATTTGCAAGTAAGAATGCACTGAGTTGGTGGAGTTTGGCGGGAGTTGCCGCCCCACCGCCATAACATTTCAAATAAATCAATAAGTTACGCTGATTTATTTTTGCAGGAATGCGAAAATTATCGCTGTAAATCGCCTGCTATCGCAGCTTTATCGCAGCATTTTCCGGCGAACAATTCGACGGCTTTGTTCCCCGCGTCCGGAACGGCATCCGGGATCCACCGGCCGTAATTCCGAAAAATCATCGTAGTGTCGCTGTGGCCCATCTGGGCCGATACCCATAGCGGAGACTCACCTGCTGTCAGGCGCTCGTGGTTGGATACTCATCCAACACATAGCTTGTGCTGCGCCCTCCCGCATCCGTTTTCCGCAGCACGCCCCGTGCCAGCAGATCGTTGATGTCACGCAGCGCCGTATCCGGTGAACACTTGGCGATGGCCGCCCACTTGCTGCTGGTGAGTTTGCCTTCAAAACCATCAAGCAGCCTGTTGAGCAACTTCACCTGCCGTTCGTTCAACGGCATAGTTGCCCAGCGTTGCCAGAACCGTGTTTTGGTCAGCACAGCGTCGAGCGTGTGCTGAGCCTGGTCGACGGCGCGATGGAGCACGTCGATGAACCAGGCAAGCCACTCAGTAACATCCATGGAACTCTTTTGGGTCCGCTCCAGGATGTCGTAGTAGGCCTTGCGTTCACGCTGGATCTGCGCTGACAAACTGTAGAACCGTTGAGGATTGCCGTCTGCACGCGCCAGCAGAAGATCGCCGATGGCCCGGGCAATACGGCCATTGCCGTCGTCAAACGGATGCAAGGTGACAAACCAAAGGTGGCCTAGGCCGGCTTTCAGTAGGGGAGGTTCGCTTGATGGGCCATTCAGCCAGTTGAGAAAGCGGCTGGTTTCGATTTCAAGGCGGTCGGCAGGCGGTGCCTCGAAATGCACCCGCTGCCGACCAATGGGGCCAGACACCACTCGCATCGGCCCACTGGCGTCGTCGCGCCAGCCGCCGACCTTGATCTTGGCCAGACCGGAGTAGCCAGTGGGAAACAGTGCGGCATGCCAGCCGAACAGCCGCTCCCGCGTCGCATCTGCACCACAGTTAGCGGTCGCGTCGAGCACCATCTCCACCACACCTTCGACGTGACGATCAACCGGGGGGAGCGCCCCGATGTCGACGCCCAGCCGTCGTGCGATGGACGAGCGCACAGATTCGACGTTGAGCTGCTCGCCCTCGATTTCGCTGGTCTTGACCACGTCCTCGGTCAACGCGGCCAGGTTTGCCTGATCGCGCAGCGCCATGCCCACGTCGGCCAGACGCCCCATCAGCAAACCTTGGGCACGACTCACCTCTACCATGGGCCCGGCGAGCGCCACCACATCGAAGCGCCATTTTGGCCAGTCATCTGCTTGCCAGATGTATTTGCAATCTCCGCTATTCATGCGGAGATTATGGGCTGCATTCTCCGTATGTGCAAGCTATTCGACGCATATTGTGCGGCGATAGAGCGCTTCATTTACCGCACGATGCTCGGAAATGGGTGAAAACGGGTACGGGTTCTTCTGCTACTGTGTAGCGCTGGTTCCTCTGCGCCAGCCGGGTGTTATTGCGCTGTCAGTGAGCTACATTACGACTTCCGTCAAAGTCGTCGTGGCTGATAAACGATGACGAATTTTACGGCTTTGTTTCCAGCAGCATTTCATCGAGGTCTGAATGAAGTTGAAATTCATCCATACAGCAGACATTCACCTGGATAGCCCGCTCCGCGGACTGGCCGCCTATCCGGATGCGCCTGCAGCGCGATTGCGAACGGCGACCCGGGAGGCTTTTGGCAATCTGGTGTCACGCGCCATCGAAGAGGCCGTCGACTTCGTCGTAATTGCTGGTGATGTCTATGACGGGGACTGGAAGGACTTCAATACCGGCCTCTTTTTCATCCGGCAGATGGGACGCCTGCGCCAGGCCGGGATTCCGGTCTATCTGCTGTATGGCAACCACGATGCCGAAAGCGAGATGAGCAAGGGGCTGGAATTGCCCGACAATGTCCACCTGTTTTCAGCGAAAAAGGCAGAAACCTTCCAGATTGACCGCTTGAAAGTGGCCCTGCACGGGCGCAGTTTCAGGACGGCCGCGACGATGGGAAATCTCCTTCCGGGCTACCCCGACCCGATCCCCGGCTGGTTCAATATCGGCGTTTTGCATACCGCCCTGGAGGGTAGTGCGGAACATGCCCGATACGCCCCCTGCTC
>CAYMYD010000133.1:2437-6833 GCA_964394535.1 uncultured Propionivibrio sp.
CCGCTGCCGCTGGCCGGACGCGAACCCTGAGCGGAGCCGGATACGATGCGAATTCACCAACTCAATCTGATCCGCTACGGCAAATTTACCGACCGTCCTATCGAACTGCCGCTTGGCGAACAGGATATCCACCTCATTGTCGGCCCCAATGAAGCGGGGAAATCGACCGTGCGTACCGCGATTGGCGACTGGCTGTTCGGCATTCCCGCGCGCACGCCGCTGGCCTTTCTTCACCCCATGCCCGAGCTGCGCATCGGCGGGGTAATTGAGCGGCTTGCGGGAGCTGATGGTGCGAAATCATCGCTGGCCTTCGAGCGAACGAAAGGCAACAAAAACACGCTCCGCACCCCGCAGGATGACTTGCTGCCAGAGAGCGTCCTGCACGCCTGGCTGGGCGGGCTGGATGCAGCCGCCTTCAACCGGATGTACGCCCTGGATCACACCCTGCTCGTCGAAGGCGGAGCCGGTATCCTGTCGGCTTCCGACGATCTGGGTCGAATGCTTTTTCAGTCGGCCTCCGGCATGGAACATCTCGGGCAAGTGCTGCAGCAACTGCAAGCCGAAGCGGATACGCTGTGGGCCCCCCGAAAATCCGCTTCGCGCGAATACTACATGGCCCTGGAAGCCTTCGAGCAGGCGAAAGACGAACTCAAAAACGCCACCTTGCGCACACACGACTGGAAAGCACGGCATGAGGCGCTGATTGAAGGCGAGCAGGCCTTGAACCGGGCGAGACAGCAACATGCCGAGACCCGCGCCAGAATCAGTCGCCTGGAGCGGATTCGGCGGGTTCAGCCTTTGTTGCTCTCTCTGGATGCCAGCCAGCAGCGGCTGGATGAATTGTTGGCCAAGGGGCCGGTTCCCCTGCTTCCTGAAGAGGCGGCGGCACTCCTCCACAAGGCGAATCAAGCGCTGGCGCTGGCGAATGCCGACCTTCAACGTCACCAGTCCGTGATTGTTGAAGCCCAGGCGGAACTGTCCAGGATCGACGTAACCCATGCCTTGCTATCACAGGCCGACGAAGTCAACGAATTGAACGAGCGTCGTCTGCAATACCGCGCCCATCGCACGGATATTGTCAAACGGCAGGAAGAATTGCGGCTGGAGTTGCAACGCGCCAAGGAGAAAGCCTCCGGGCTGGGCTGGTCGGGGGGGGCGCTTGAGGAAATTGCTGCCCGCGTTCCGCCACAGGGAATTCGGACACGCCTGAATCGCCTGCTCAAAGCGCGGGGCGCACTCATCAACCAGGGTCAAATTGCCGACGAGCATCTACGCCAGCGGCAACAGGAAGTGACGGCTCTCCAGGCCAGCCTGAGCGGGCTGGGGGCCGATGCCGTCAATTCCGGACTCAGGTCAGCCGTCGATCAGGCACTGAAAATGGGGGATGTTGATGAAGTGCTGCTGGCGTTTGATGCGCGATTTCATCAGCTGGGTGATGAACTCGAATTGGCGCTGGCCGAACTCGGGGCGTGGCGCTCGACCCCTGAAGCACTGGCCGCGATGTCCCCTCCCGACCCGGCGGCTATTCAGGACATCCTGAACGAGCAGCGTACCGACGCCGCCGAAGAAAAGTCATTGCGTACTGCGCTGGAGGCCAAAAAAGCCGAGTACGAGCGCACAAAGCTTGAACTTGAGCAGCTGGTGCACACCTTTCAGCCGGTTTCCATCGAACAGGTGCTTGCCGCCAGAGACTGTCGGGATTCACGCTGGAGTGCGATCAAGGCAGTCCCGCATGAATTGCCGAACCTGGCCCCCGATTATGAGCAGAGCATCCGTCAGGCCGATGATCTCTCCGATTCCCGTCTGGACAAATTGCAGCACGAGGTCGATCGGCAAGCCAAGACCCGGCGACTGGCCTTGCTGGCGCAAGAGCTTGAGGCCATGGCGGCCCCTCTGCAATTGCTGGTCGAGCGCGCCGGCGAAAGGCATGTCCGCTGGGTGGCACTGACCGAAGCGTGCGGATTACCACAAATTCCGCCGGAAATGGCAAGCCAGTGCTTGCTTCAGCGCCGCAAGGTGCTGGAATGCTGGCGAGAACAAAAAGACATCGAACGCCAGAAAAAAGCGAAAGCGGATGCTGCGGAGGCCGTTCGCCAGAGCCTGTGGGCGCAACTCAAGCCGGACGCCAACAGCGAAGCGGCTCCCGGGCTTGCCGAATGTCTGCGCAGGGCGCGCGAGCAGATGGCGCAGGCGGATCAGGCGCGTGGTCGGCGCCATACCCTGGAGAGCCAGCTTGCCGAGGCCAGCGCCAGCCTGCCGACCCTACAGAATGCCGTGGCGTCGGCGCGCCATGCCTGGCAGACGTGGGAAGCCTCGTGGCTGGATAGCGTCCGTGCGGCGGGCTATCCCGCCGGGGTTTTTGCCGATCAGCTTGAAGCGGAGCTGGAAGTGATCGAGGAAATCGATCGCCTCCTGAACAAGATTCGCGGCATTCAGACCGAGCGTATCGATACGATGCAGGCTGATCTGGATGACTTTTCCCGAACTGCGAAGGCACTGGCGGCCCGCCTGGCTCCCGATCTGGAGAGCGGGATGGCCGAGGAAATCGCCATCGCCTTGCAGGATCGGCTGGACGCCGCAAAGCGTGCATTCAGCGAATGGACCGCGTGTCAGGCCCGGCTCAAGAAAGCCAATGAAGGTCTGGAAGAGGCGGGCAAGAAGCAGCGCACGGTTCAGGCGCAACTGGCCCCCCTGTTTGCCGCCGCCAGCGTCGACAGCGAGGCAGCGCTGGCCGAGGCCATTGCCCGTTCGGAACAACGGCGCGCCCTCGAAAAATCACTGGCAGGGACTGAAGCGGAGTTGATGGCGGGGGCGGATGGCCTCTCTCTGGAACAGTTGCGTGCCGAAGTGTCCGGGCAGGATCCGGCCAGCCTGGTTTCCGACCTGGAACAGCTCAACCAGCAGGCAGGGGAAATCCTTGAACAGGCAGCGACCCTGAGCAAGCAGCATGGCGCTCAAAAAGCGGCGTTTGATACCTTCAACGGTGCGGATCAGGCGGCCAGAGCGGAAGCGCAAAAGCACGAAGCCATTGCCCGGATGTCCGACGCGATTGAGCGTTATCTGCGCACGCACACCGTCGCCAGGCTGCTCAAATGGTCGATGGAAAAGTATCGCGAGACCAAACAGGGGCCGATGCTGGCCAAGGCTTCTTCCATTTTCAGTGCGCTGACACTGGACTCTTTCAGTCGTCTGCTGGTAGATACGGACGGCCCGACACCGAGGCTGTTCGGCCTGCGTCCCGACGGTGAACAAGTCGATGTCGCCGGCATGAGTGAAGGCACGCGTGATCAGTTATATCTGGCCCTGCGTCTGGCCGCCCTGGAAATCCAGATTGCGCAGGGATTCAACATGCCGCTGATTGCCGATGATCTGTTCGTCAATTTTGATGACCGCCGCACCGAGGCCGGTTTGAAAGTGCTGGGCGATTTGTCGCGTCGCATGCAGGTCATCTTCCTGACCCACCACGAGCACCTTGTACCGCTGGCGAGAGAGGTGCTGGGGGATGGCTTGAACCTTGTCGTGTTGTGAAGCAGTGTGAGAGCCGTTCAGAACTGTCCGGTACGCAGCATGACTAGCGTGCAGGCTTCAATCACTTCAATGCCTGCGGTTTCCAGAATCCCGTACATCGCCGGGTTTTCGGTGCCGGGGTTGAAGATGACGCGTCTGGGTTTGAGCCGGACAAGCTGCCCCGCGAGGTTTTCCTGCTGCCTGGGGCTGATATACAGCGTGACCGTATCGACGCTTTCCGTGATGTCGGTGATGCTGGCACGGGTCGGGTGGCCACACACCGTGTCGGTCAATGGCGTGACCGGAATGGGCCGGTAGCCGTATTGTTCGAGCATTTTCATGGCCAGGTTCGAATAGCGCTCTTCTTTGTTGCTGGCGCCGATCACGGCAACGTTTTTCATTCTGAAAACCTCTGTTATTCACCGCAAAGGCGCAAAGAGCGCAAAGGACGCAAAGAAAATCAAAGACTTGCAGAAGTGCTTGAACATTTTGTCATTCACCTATTGGGTGAGTTGACAGAATTACATAAGCTTTTGTTTCCTTTGCGATCTTTGTACCTTTGCGCCTTTGCGGTGAGGATTTAGGGTTCATCGGTTTTCCTTGCGATTCGGGTTTTGGGCATTCAGCAATGTTCGCTGAAAGCATAGCGCATTGGGCGGTATTCCGCTTTCCGTGTGGCGGATCAGGAAGCGTAAATTCAAGCACTTGGCAGCGGCTCAGGCGTCGGTGTTTTGGCTTGCCCGGATGACGGGTTACATTTGCCATCCTGTCAGGAATTTTTACCCAGGGGTTCGGGATGTCTGTTCAACAACGTGCCAGCGAACTGCGCGCGGAAATCGAAAAGCTCAACCATCACTATTACGTCCTCGACGCGCCGCTTGTGCCCGAC
>CAYMYD010000134.1:0-6818 GCA_964394535.1 uncultured Propionivibrio sp.
CCTTGCGGATGACGGCAATTACGCAGCATCCGACGCCTCGGCCCTGTTGCAGGTAACGCGCCGCATCGTCTATCTGGAAAATGGCGATTGCGCCGAAATCACCCGTAGCGGCTACCACGTCACCCGCGTTGACGGCACTCCGGTCGAACGCAGCGAATGTGAATCGCATCTTTCCGCCGACGCCGTCGACCTGGGGCCTTATCGCCACTACATGCAGAAGGAGATTTTCGAGCAGCCGGTATCGCTCGGCAACACGCTGGAGATGCTCGGGGCCACGCGCCACATCCAGCCGGGCCTTTTTGGCGCGAACAGCGAGGACGTGCTGCGCGATGTGCGCCAGGTGCTGATTCTCGCCTGCGGCACCAGCTATCACGCCGGGCTGGTGGCGCGTTACTGGCTCGAAGCCATCGCCGGGATTCCCTGCAACGTCGAGATCGCCAGCGAGTACCGTTACCGCGAATCGGTTGCCGATCCGCAGACGCTGGTTGTCACCCTCTCGCAGTCGGGAGAAACCGCCGACACGCTGGCTGCACTGAAGCACGCCAAAGCCCTCGGTATGATGAAAACGCTGTGCATCTGCAACGTGCCGGAATCCTCGCTGGTACGCGAGAACAGCCTGCGCTTCATCACCCGCGCCGGGCCGGAAATCGGCGTCGCTTCGACCAAGGCCTTCACCACGCAGTTGGCCGCGCTGTACCTCCTGACGCTGATCTTCGCCAAGCTGCGCGGCAGGCTGTCGGAAACGGCAGAAAGCGACGGTCTGCAAGCCCTGCGCCATCTGCCGGTGGCGGTGGCCAAGGTGCTCGAACTCGAGCCGCAGATCAAGGTCTGGGCGGCGGATTTCGCCATGAAGCAGCACGCCCTGTTCCTCGGGCGCGGGCGGCATTATCCGATCGCTCTGGAAGGCGCGCTCAAGCTCAAGGAGATCAGCTATATCCACGCCGAAGCCTATGCCGCCGGTGAATTGAAACACGGCCCGCTGGCGCTGGTCGACAAGAACATGCCGGTCATCGCTGTGGCCCCCAACGACACGCTGCTGGAAAAGCTCAAGTCCAACCTGCAGGAAGTGCGTGCGCGTGGCGGCGAGCTTTATGTGTTTGCCGATGCGGATAGTGAAATGAGCGCCTCTGAAGGCGTACACCTGATGCGTCTGCCCGAGCACTATGGCCAGCTTTCCGCTTTGTTGCATGTTATTCCGCTGCAGATTCTGGCTTATCACGTCGCCCTGGTGCGCGGCACCGATGTGGATAAGCCACGCAATCTGGCGAAATCGGTGACCGTGGAATGAACAATGTCATAAGGCCGACATTCCGGCTTTGATGTGGCCGGTGCGGAAATAATGCCGTTGTTTATTGTAAATTCATGGCATGTGCCTATATAATGTGCCTTGCGCAGACGACGTTTTTCCATTTCTGACAATACCGGGGAATATGGAATGCGCGCCAAAGGCCATCAGGTCTCATGTTTGAATAACACACCGGAGCCAATATCCCATGAACAATATGAACGAAATCCAGACTATCGAAGAACAAATCGCTGCACTTCAGGCGCAAAAAAAGGCGCTTCTGGAAAGTGAGCGCAAGGAAGCCTTGAAGCAGGTCAAACAAAGCATTCAGGCTTTCAATTTCACCGCTTCCGAACTGGGGCTTTCCGCTGCAGGTGGCCGTGCCGCAGGTCGTGCCAAGCGTGAGCCGATCTATCGCAATCCGCATAACGCCAATGAAACCTGGGCGGGTGGTGCCAAGCCGAAGTGGGTGCAGGCTTTCCTAGCCAATGGCGGCAACATCGAAGATTGCCGCATCCAGAAATAAGAAAAATTTTTCATCAGCAATAAAAAACCCGGCAGCAAACTGCCGGGTTTTTTATTGCGGGATGCGAATGGCTTAGAAGGAGACGCAGACAGTATAGGTTGTGCTATCAACAATGTCCGTTGTTGCGACAGCAGCTTGTTGGGTTCCCGCATACCCCGCAGCCATGGCGCGTACCGAACCTTTGGCCGTATCACCATCGTCCATGGTGATGTCGATCTGTTTGGCGAATTTGCCCTGAATGCCGTCCGAGCAGACAAAATAGGAACCGGTCATGTCGGTAATCGGGCTTTTGCTTTGAATGCCGATACGTCCGCCATCAGCATTGGTCGGAACAACGCTGGACGGTGCTGTAAAGTCTGTCGAACCGGCCGCCAGGTTGGCCAGGCGCACATGCTGCCAGAAGGCAACAGATTCATCGGTAGCAGCCGTGGAATTGTAATTGCCTTCAATTGTTCCGTTGCCGCGCGTACCGCCCCCTGGTTCAAGTGCGGCAGTGCCGAGGTGGTTTCTTGCATTGGCATCATCCCCCGGCAGCGCCTTGTATTTGTCCTGATAGCCATAGACAAAGAGCGGGACCGCCTTGAGATCGCTGACGTGGTTCTTGACCTTGGCGCTGTTGACCAGTTCCTGTCCCTTCAGCACGCCGCCCAGCAGCAGGCCGATGATGACGAGTACAATGGCTATTTCAACTAGGGTAAAGCCGGATTGTTGGCGGGGCGAAGCCTGTATTTTTAATGTTTTCACGGCGCACTTCCTGATAAAGAGTGATGATGAGTGAATTCAAGCAATTTCCATGCCAGGGCCTGAGCAACTGTTTTGTGGTGTGCGGCCAGGGAAAGTGTCGGTTTTTTGACACTTTTGTCGAAAAAACAGACAGCCAGTCGTCAGCTTGTCGTGCTTTGGGTGGATTCGGGGAGCGTGGCGGATGAAATTCCTCAATCACATCGGGATGTTTTTTCGTGAGCGGCAGCGCCTAGTGCTGATTGCCATGCTGGCGGTGCTGCACCTGACGCTGCTGGCCGGTGCGGAAACAAGCATCGCTCTGATGTGCTGGCTGGTCGATGTCGGCCTGTTTCTGCTCTGGCAACCGTTCATTCAGGCCGAACGGCGGATTGACGGGACGAGCTTCGTCCTGCTGGCAGCACTGCTCGCTATCGGCATCTGGCTGTTCAGCGACTGGCTGCTGATCCTCTGGGTTGTCGTTCTGGCTTCACTGCTCGGCGGGCGGGTGATGCTGCTGATGCATCGCCCGACGCGGATTTTCTATCTGCTGGCCTTCGCTTACCTGCTCGGCGCGGAGCTTCTCTGGCTGGTGCCGCGCGTGGTGCCGGCCACAAGCCAGATCGGTCTCGCGCTTGATGGCCTGTTTGTCTGGTGCGCCTTGCCGGTTCTGGGGGGCATGCTGCTGCTGTCCCGTTCGCAGGAGGCACAGGAATACCGGGCAAGCCGCAATGGCATCGTCGACTTTTTCTACAGCCTGTTCATCTTCCTGCTGATTGCTGTCCTGGTGCTTGGAAGCCTGGCCTTCATGCTGCTCCGTCAATCACTGTACGTCGAGGCGGTATTCAAGACGCTGGTGTCGATCGCCCTGATCCTGTTGCTGATTGCCTGGGCCTGGAATCCGCGACCGGGATTCAGCGGCATCGGCCTGTTTTTTTCGCGTTACCTGCTGAGTCTGGTGCTGCCTTTCGAGAACTGGTTGCAGCGCCTGATGGAAGTCGCCAAGGCCGAAAGTGATCCCGACGACTTCATGCGGGCGGCCTGTGCGGGCCTGCTTGAATTGCAGTGGGTGAAGGGGGGTGAATGGCGTGCGGCCCGGGGCATGTCAGCCGGCTCGGGATATTTCGGTGCAGAATCACCCTGTCGGCATGAGTTTTCCGGAAGTCCGCTGGTGCTGACACTTTATACGCAGCACCCGCTGAGTCCTTCGTTGCTCTGGCATTTCCACTTGCTGGTGCAACTGGCCTGCGAGTATTACGTCGCCAAGCAGCGGGAGCAGGAGCTGAAGCAGGTCAGCTATCTGCGTGCCGTGCATGAGACCGGCGCACGACTGACGCATGACATCAAGAACCTGTTGCAATCGCTCAACAACCTGTGTTTCATGGTGCAAAGTGCGGGTGAGGACAAGGCAGGCCAGTTCAATCTGCTATTGCAGCGGCAGTTGCCACAGATTACCGTGCGCCTGCAACAGACGCTGGAGAAGCTTCAGGCACCAGCACAGCCGTATGGTGAAAGCTCGGTCGGCAGCAGGGAAACGGCCCGGCGCTGGTGGGCCGCGCTGCAACAACGTTACGCCCGCAACGGTATCGAATTCGTAGCCCCTGTGCTCGACGCCTCGGCACAGGTACCGCTGGCGCTTTACGACAGCGTGGCCGACAACCTGCTGCACAATGCCCTGATCAAACGCCAGAGCGAGAGTGGGCTGACGATCCGCGTCAGCCTGTCGTCAGAGGCGAGCGTGCTCAGCGTGACGGATTCGGGGAGCCCGGTGCGGGAGTGGGTGCTGCGCGGCTTGCTGCATGCGCCGGTGCCTTCGGAGAACGGCCTGGGCATCGGTCTCTATCACGCCGCGCGGCAGGCGGAAAACCACGGCTACGCGCTGCGCTTGGCAGCGAACGAAAACGGCAATGTCTGCTTTGAACTGCGGCAGGCGGAGTAGCCGGGATTTGAGCGGCGCTGATTACGCTACTTTCCGCCCGATGGCCCGATAAACGACGGTTTTCCCCTTGCCCTTGAGGTGCAGGGTCTGCGGGCCATGAAAGTCGAAACGGGGGGCTAGGCGGTGATAGGTGACTTCGTCGACCTGCACCATGCCGGGGATGCCTTCGCTGGTGATCCGGCTGGCGAGATTGACGGTATCGCCCCACAGGTCGTAGATGAATTTCTTTTTGCCGACGACACCGGCGACCACCGGGCCGGTGCCGATGCCGATGCGTACTTCCAGATGCATCTGGTTGACGTGGAAGTCGTTTTGCAGCAGATCGCGCATTTCCAGCGCCAGATCGACCAGGGCATCTGAATAATCGCTGCGCTGGTCATTGAGACCACCGGCGACCATGTAGGCGTCGCCGATGGTTTTGATTTTTTCCAGGCCGTATTTTTCGGCCAGTTCGTCGAAGGACGAGAAAATCCGGTTGAGCATCGAGAATACCTGCTGCGGATTCAGTCCTTCGGCGACCTTGGTGAAATTGACGATGTCGACGAACATCACCGAAACGTCGGCAAAGCCGTCGGCGATGGTCTGGCTGCTGTTTTTCAGGCGCTCCGCAACCGGGCCGGGCAGGATGTTGAGCAGCAGGCGTTCGGAGCGTTCCTGCTCGGCTTGCAGGTCGCGGTGGGCGTGTTCGAGGCGCAGTTCGGTCTTGCGTTTCTCGATGGCGGAATGGCGCAGCAGCAGGTAAACGATGGTTGAAACGGCGGCAAAGTTGAGTGCGAAGAAGAAGACCGTGGTGTGCGTTGGTACCTTGTACTGCTGCGGCAGGATCGCATCGGCCAGCAGATAGTCGAAGGTGCCGGAGAGAATCATCAGGAAAATGTAGGCGATGAACCAGGCCAGTGATTCGTACGCGCCAATGCACAGCACGGCGCCGACCGGTGCCAGGAGCCCCCACAGGCTGACGCCGCTGGCGGTGATGAAGTTGCCCATGCTCCACTGGGCGACGAAGGGCATGAACAGGATGAACGAGAGCTGAATCAGGCGGAAAGCCGGGAAGTTTTGCGTTTTGAGATAGATCAGCAGGTTGCCGACCAGCAGCATCTGAAAGACGAAGGGAATGGTCGAGGAGAACTGAGGCCCGATCTGCCAGTAAATCAGCAGCCAGAGCATCGAGGCGAAACTGATCAGGCCGGTGGCAAAAATCAGCAGGGATTTTTGCAGGCGTATCTCAGCAGTATCCGTCGCCAGAATTCCGGCGCTACGTAGGCTTTCCAGAAAGCTGCTTGGCTTGCTCATGGATTCCTGCTTTGGTCAGTAAGTTTTATACAGATTTGACTCCAAAGCACCATGGCGGTCAAGGCTGGCTGCAGGCAGCTTGCTTGTTGTTTGGATAAAAATGGCGGGATCAAAATGATTTTTATTCTTCGGAGTCTCTGCTACCATGAAAGTCAGCGGGTCGGAACGTTTTGCCTGATGGGTTCCGACGCAAATTCTGGAGCAGTCGGATGAGGCGTGAAGACAGTCGGGTTGAGGCCGGTGCGGCGCGGAAAAGTGATGAGATCGAAATCCATCCGGCGGTTGGCCTGTACCTGTTTCCTTCGGATGAGCGCCGGAAAGAGCTGCGGATGTGCTTCGGCTTCGAGGACGAGGACTCGACGCACATCTGTTGGGAAGAGACGCTTCGCGATCTGTTCGCGACGGAAGGTGTGTGTTTCGAAAAAGACGGGCTAGGCGGGCTGGAGCGTCAGTTGGGAGAACGCGGCTTCCTTTTTTATGACCGCGACCTCCAGCGAATCGAAACGGGAGCGGCAGAAAAACTGGAGCTGGTATTCATTGGATCGCCAACGGGGGAGCAATGGTTTGTCTTCAGGCAAGCGATGGCCCAGCAGAAAAAGCTTTATTTCATCGCCGACATTACCGAACAGATTGGCTGCTTCAGGCAGATGCTCTGGCAAAAGGAGCGCGACCGGCTGACCGGCCTTTTTAACCGGGAAAGTTTTCTTTCCCGCTGTGCCGGCGTGCTGGCAGCGGGCCGCCATGCCCTCATGGTCTTCATCGATATGGATGACCTGAAGAAGATGAATGACAACTGGGGGCACAAGACCGGCGACCGCTACATCATGGCCATGGCCGAACATGTATCGGCCTTTTTCGCCGGTTTTGAGGAGCCGCGCAAGGTGATTGGCCGGCTGGCCGGTGATGAGTTTGCTGTCTGCATTGGCGGATTTGACACGGCCGTGGCGCGCGATGAGTGCTTGCAGGGGCTGAATCAGCGCGTGGACTTGCCGTTGCCCGACGGCAGCCATGCCCGCCTCGCCTTTTCAAGCGGAGCGGCACGCTATCCGGAAGAC
>CAYMYD010000135.1:0-6799 GCA_964394535.1 uncultured Propionivibrio sp.
ATACCGGCCTGTCACGCCGGGGGTCGCGGGTTCGAGTCCCGTCCACTCCGCCACATCCCGAAGGCGAACGTGAGTTCGCCTTTTTTGTTTCGACACTTTTTTGATCTAGCGGAACGACATCATGTTTGACGCCGTACGGAACAGCAAGAAAATCGTGCAGATTTTTCTGGCGCTCATTACCCTGCCTTTTGCTTTCTTCGGCATCGATTCCTACGTCAGGAATTCCGGCGTCGGGGGCGATGTCGCCAGCGTGGGTGAGACGAAAATCACCGTCATGCAATTCGATCAGGCGCTGCGCGAACGGCAGGAGCAGATGCAGCAAGCCTTGGGCACGGCGTTCAAACCGGAAATGCTCAATGCGCCAGAAGTGCGCCTCGGCGTGCTCAACAACATGATCGACCAGCGCCTGCTCTTCCTCGAAACGCAAAAAAGCCGCCTGATGACCAGCGACGATGCGTTGCGCGACACCATCAGCAAGATACCGTCCTTGCAGGAAGACGGTCATTTCTCGCTGGAAAAATATCAGCGTGTGCTGCGTGCGCAAGGGATGTCGGAACAGCAGTTTGAGGCGAAGTTTCGTCAGGATCTGCTGATGCGGCAACTGATCGGGCCAGTCAGCGACACGGCGAGCGTCTCACAGGCCCAGTCCGAGGCGATGCTGCGTACCCAGCTTGAGGAGCGCCAGTTCAGCGAATTCCGCATCACCCCGGAGCAGTTTGCCGCCAAGGTGAAGGTCGAAGCGGCTACCGTGCAGAAATATTATGACGACAACAAGGCCCGCTTCGAGACGCCGGAGCAGGTCAAGGTGGATTATCTGGTACTGTCACTGGATACCATGCAGCAGCAACTCACCGTCAGCGAGAACGAAATCAAAAGCTGGTACGAGACGCACAAGGATAAATACCAGCAGCCGGAAGAGCGTCGTGCCAGCCATATCCTGCTGGCTGTCAAGGCGGGAGCCGACAAGGCAGCGGTACGCACCAGGGCAGATGAACTGCTGAAGGAAGCGCGCTCGGCACCGACCCGCTTTGCCGATCTGGCAAAAAAGAATTCCGATGATACGGTGAGCGCCAAACAGGGCGGTGATCTCGGTTATTTTGGCCGGGGCATGATGGTCAAGGTGTTTGAGGATGCCGTCTTTCAACAGAAGGAAGGCGATATTTCCGAGGTGGTGGAGTCCGAATTCGGTTTCCACATCATCAAGCTGACCGGCATCAAAGCGGCCAGGGTGCGCCCGCTCAGCGAAATGCATGCGGAAATCGAGGGCGAGCTGAAACGTCAGGCAGCAAGCCGCAACTTTGCCGAGGCCGCGGAGTCCTTCAGCAATATCGTCTATGAGCAATCGGACAGCCTGCAACCGGCGGCCGAGAAGTTCAAACTGAAAATCCAGCACAGTGGCTGGCTGGCGAAGAACCCGGGTGCGAAAGAAATGGCTGCGTCCGGGCTGCTGGGTAATGCAAAGGTTCTTGCTTCGCTGTTTTCCGACGATGCAGTGAAGAACAAACGCAATACCGAAGCCTATGAAGTGGCGCCGAACACCCTTGTTTCAGCGCGCGTCGTCGAGCACCAGCCAGCGGCCAGCAAGCCTCTGGAGGAGGTCAAGGGCGAGATCGAAAAGCTGCTCAAGGCGCAGGAGATCGCCGCACTGACCAAAACGGAGGGTGAGGCCCGTCTGGCAGAGCTCGCCAAGGGCGAGGACAAGCTGAGCTGGTCTGCGGCAAAAAGCGTTTCGCGTGTGCAGGGGCGCGAGCTGCCACTGGCGGCTGTGCAGGCGATCTTCAAGGCGAATGTCGAGAAGCTGCCGACTTACGTTGGTGCCAGTATTGATGATGCTTATGTCCTCTACAAGATCGCCAAGGTGACCCCGCCGGAAAAGCTCGACGAAGAGCAGCGTAAGGCGCTACAGCAGGAGCTTGCTTCGATTCTGGCACAGGAAGACCTGTCGGCCTATCTCAACGCCCTGCGTGCCCGCTATCGCGTGGAAATCAACAAGACCGCGCTGGAGAGCAAGGAACGCTGATTTCTTCAGGCTTCAGTGCCAGCCTTGGCTGGCACCGTCGCTTGGCCAGCGTCCCGGCTGATCGTTTTCAGTGCATAACACCTGCAGGCGCTTGATGAATTCGCTGCGCGGGATTTCATGAGCGCCGAGAGAGGCGAGATGCGGCGTGTTCATCTGGCAGTCGATCAGCAGAAAACCCTGCTGGTCGAGGTAGCGTGTCAGGTGGGCCAGCGCGATTTTTGATGCGCCGCTGGTGAGCGAAAACATCGATTCCCCGTAGAACATCCGGCCAATGGCCATGCCGTAGAGGCCACCCATCAGTTGCCCGTCGATCCAGGTTTCGACCGAATGGGCGTAGCCGAAGCGGTGCAGGCGAATATAGGCAAGCTGCATTTCCCGCGTGATCCAGGTGCCTTGCTGGGCCTTGCGCGGAATTTCGGCGCAGGCGCGAATGACCGTCGGGAACTGGCTGTCGAGGCGGATTTCGTAATTTCCCCGGCGCAGGCTCTGGCGTAGCGACCGGGAAATTCTGAATTCACCTGGCACCAGCACCATGCGCGGATCGGGACTCCACCAAAGGATCGGTTCGCCCGCCGAGTACCAGGGGAAAATGCCTTGCCGGTAAGCCTGGAGAAGTTGCAGGGGTGAGAGGTCGCCACCGGCGCATAGCAAGCCATTGGGTTCGCGCAGGGCGAGTTCGACCGGCGGAAAGCGTTTGCTGTCGTCGAGCCAGGGGATCAAATGGCGTGTACGGGGAAGGGCTGTGCGGAGAAGAAGCCCGGCAACATGACCTAGTTGTTTTCGAGGATGCGCCGTGCGCCGTTATAGCGTTTGACCCAGTAGCTCTGGTTCATGTTTTCCACACGAACCTCGGCACCCGTACGGGGGGCGTGGACGAAGTGGTTGTCGCCCAGATAGATGCCAACATGGGAGAAGGCGTGGCGCATGGTGTTGAAAAACACCAGATCACCCGGCTTGAGTTCATTGCGGTCGATGGCGTCACCAACCTGGCTTTGCTCTTTGGCGGTGCGCGGCAGGAGCTTGCCGATGGCTTCCTTGAAAACCACTTGAACGTAGCCGCTGCAATCGAGCCCCTGGTCGGGATTGGTACCACCGCGCCGGTAGTTGATGCCCACGAGCTCAAGTCCCTTGAGAATCAGATCCTGTGCGCTGTTGGTATAACGCTCGAAGAGGGAAGGTTCGTCCAGGCGTTGCTGTTCGGTGGCGGCAGCTACGCCGACCAAAGAAAAGGCCAAGGCTGCGGCACAGAGCAGCGTGACAAATCGGTTACGGAAATTCATGGGACGTGAATTTAAGCGAAATCTCGCCTTCTGTAAACCTTTTGCCGTCCGGTTTTCCGAAACAACTTTAGGGAAGCGGCCTAACTTAATGATTTGTATTGTTTTAAAATAAACCATAAAATAGTCGAAATGTGACGAAAATACTTATAATCTTTGAAGCCTTACCGGCATGACACAAGGTGAAGGCTGATTCTGGATCGAAGAAAGCATGGATAATCCCGGCCCGCAGCCCCGTATTCTGATTGTCGAAGCGTCCCGTATGGTACGGGCGATGATCGTCAAGAATATCCGCGATCAGTACGAGTTTCGCGAAGAGGCTGACGGCGAAGCTGCCTGGCAGACGCTGGTGCTCGATCAGTCGATCGATCTGGTGATCTGTTCGCTCTCGTTGCCGGTTCTCAGTGGTGACGATCTGCTGGTGCGTGTGCGCGAGTCGCGACTGTCGCGGCTCAACCAGATGCCGATGCTGATGATCTCCGGTGATAACGACGAGGCGCTCGAACGTGCCAAGTCGCACGGTGCTTCGGACTTCATCGGGCGCAATACGGTACAGGCCGAATTATTGACCCGGATCGATTCCCTGTTGAAACTGTCGTATGCCCGGAAGCAGCTTCTGGATAACGCCGAACTGAATGTGCAAAACCCGGAGACCGGTTTGTTCACCCGGAAATACATTGAATTGCAGACCGTTCAGGCGATGTCGCTGGCGATGCGCCACGGTGGTGATGTCAGCGCCATGGTGCTGGATTTCGACAATATGGAGGCGCTACGCGAGCTTCATGGTGATGATACCGTGGCGCAATTGCAGAAACGCTTTGTGGCGATCCTGAGTGGCAAGATTCGTAAGGAAGACAGTCTGGGGCATCTTGTCGGCAGCCGTCTGGTGATCATTTCGCCGGGGACTTCCGCCCATGGCTGCGAGGTGTTCGGCAACCGCCTGCGTAACGGCATTACCAGCGCCAATATCAGTATTCACGGTCAGCGTCTGAGCATGTCGGTCAGCATCGGCATCAGCAATATACCGACGGATTCCGTCGCTTCGGCCGAGGCGCTGATCGAACTGGCCGACGAGCGGCTCAAGGCCGCCCAACAGGCCGGTGGTGACCGCATCGTGGCCTGCACTTCCGATGTCCGGGCCAAGTCTGTTGCGCCTTCGCTGGAGCGTGCCCTGACCCTGATCCGTACCGGCAACGAAAACGAAGTGGTGCCGCATCTGGCCACGCTCGGCAAACAGTTGCTGCCGCTGCTGCGCCTGATGGAACGTGATCTCAAACTGGGCCTGCCGGTGACGGATATCGAGGATGTTCTGGCGAACAAGGGGCATTAGCCGTACAAGGCCAGAATCTCCAGGCAGTGTTCCCGATGCGCCGGGCCGGAAGACGGCGCAATATCGATACCCGGCAGGCGCAGGCCGTAGGAGAGGTGCTGCTGTTCGGCGGCGAGTACCCAGGCAGTGAGGATTGACAGGCAGGTTTCCGTATCGTTTCCGGGCGGGATCAGCGACCAGTCGAGGATCAGCTGTCCTTCGCCGCCCCCGGCGAACTGCTTGACCAGCAGCGGCCTTTGCTCGAAATCACGGGCGACGGCTTTCCAGGCGATATGGCGCGGCGAATCGTTCGGTTGATATTGCCGCAGACCGGTGAAATCTTCCTGTCCCGGATCACCTCGAAACTGGCCGCTGGCGCTGAGGTAAGCCGGTATCGGCAAGGGGGTTTCCAGTGGTCGGGGATAAACGAGGCCGGAAAAGGGCGGGTGCGGATAACTCCAGGCACGAAACAGGCCGAGCGGATAGCGTGTCGACAAGGTGATGCGGCCCGGTTCCAGACGCCCGCGCTGTGGTGCATGGCAGGGGAGGTCGACGACGCCGTCGGCATGCGGCGGCAGGTCGAGTCGGGCCGTAGGCTGACCACGAAAAGCAAACTCCAGGGCGCGGCGGTCGTGGTCACGTGGGTTTTCCACGCGCAGTCGGAATCTGGCCGTTTCGCCGGCAAATACCGGTTCGGCGCGTAGCGGCGTGAGGCGCAGGGCGATCAGGTTGCGAAAGGCATGCACCATGCCGACAAAACCCAGTCCGGCAAGCAGGAAAACCAGCGCGTGCCCCAGACTGAGGTCATAGTTGATCGCCCCGAGCAGCATGACGACAAGCATCAGGGCGTAAAGCAGCCCGCCCGCAGTCGGCAGGATGAAGATGCGCCGCTGATTGAGCACGATGGGCAGACGGGTGTCCGGCCCAAGCTGGAACAGCCAGTTCTGAATGAAACGTGAAAGGTGAGAGGTGAAAGCTGAAGAACCGGGAGGTGGTTTGCGTGCAGGGGGCTTGGTATTCCCTGTCATTTCCTGAACGGCCGCTGAGGGTGATTTCCCCATTGCATTTTTCACGGGATCTCGACGCTGCGTATCAGCTCAAGCACATCTTCATTCCGGGCGTGCAGGGTGCTGCCGGTGAGGTGCAGGCGATGGCAGGCGACGCTGGGCAAGACGGCCTGGATGTCTTCCGGCAGCGCCATGCTGCGACCGGCGATGAAGGCCCAGGCACGGGCCGCAGCGAGCAAGGCAAGGGCCGCACGCGGGCTGAGTCCGTGAATGAATTTCGGGCTGTGTCGCGTGGCCTCGATCAGGCTCTGCACGTAGTCAAGTAATGCCGGGGAGACATGCACGGCGGCAGCCTGTTTTTGCAGTGGTGCGAGTTGCTCGGGCGAAAAGCAGGCGGCCAGATCAGGCAGTTGTTCGCGCCGCCCACCACTTTCGAGCAGGCTGCGCTCAGCCTGACGATCCGGATAGCCGAGTTCGAGGCGCATGAGAAAACGGTCGAGTTGCGATTCCGGCAATGGGAAGGTGCCGATCTGGCTCGAAGGGTTTTGCGTGGCGATGACAAAGAAGGGTTTGGGTAACGGGTGCGTTTTGCCGTCACTGCTGACCTGACCTTCCTCCATCGCTTCGAGCAGGGCGCTTTGCGTCTTGGGGGTTGCCCGGTTGATCTCGTCGGCCAGCAACACCTGCGCGAACAGCGGGCCGGGTAGAAAGCGGAAGTCGCTGCGTTCGCGGTCGAAAATCGAGATGCCGATGATGTCGGCAGGCAGCATGTCGCTGGTGAACTGGATGCGTGAAAACTCCAGGCCAAGCAATCGGGCCAGCGTATGCGCCAAGGTCGTCTTGCCGACGCCCGGCAAATCCTCGATCAGCAGGTGTCCACGGGCCAGCAGGCAGGCCAGCGCCAGCTTGAGCTGTGTCTCCTTGCCGAGAATGATGCGCCCGGCGGCGGTGAGGATTTCGGTGATGCTGGCGGTTTTTTCGCTGATGGACATGGCAGGGCAGGGGATGAGGCAGAGGACTGGATTCTAACAGGCACTGTCAGGAGAAAGTTTCTGTCCTCCAAAACGATATTGCTTCGTTTATCATGGTCGGGCGTCTTGCCTTGGGTTAAAATCTGAAGTTCAATTTTCTAGGAGCCTTGCCATGAATCCCATTACCGGTTCCCTGGTTGCCATCATCACGCCGA
>CAYMYD010000136.1:0-6780 GCA_964394535.1 uncultured Propionivibrio sp.
TTCCTCGGGCATCTCAAGGGGGTGACCGATCCGGAGCAAAAACGCAAGATCATCGGCCGCGAATTCGTCGAAGTCTTCCAGTGTGAAGCGAAAAAACTGACGCAAGCCAAATGGCTGGCGCAGGGCACGATTTATCCCGACGTGATCGAATCGGCCAGCAAGGTCAATGGCAAGGCGCACACCATCAAGAGCCATCACAACGTGGGCGGTCTGCCGGACACCCTGAACCTCAAACTGCTTGAGCCGCTGCGCGACCTGTTCAAGGACGAAGTGCGCGAACTCGGCATCGCCCTGGGGCTGCCACCGGAAATGGTCTACCGCCACCCCTTCCCCGGCCCTGGTCTGGGCGTGCGCATCCTTGGCGAAGTGAAAAAGGAATTCGCCGACCTGCTGCGCCGTGCTGACGCCATCTTCATCGAAGAGTTGCGCGCGGCCGACTGGTACGACAAGGTGGCGCAGGCCTTTGTGGTTTTCATCCCGGTCAAGAGCGTCGGCGTCATGGGCGACACGCGCACCTACGAATACGTCGTTTCGCTACGCGCCGTCGAAACCACCGATTTCATGACCGCCCAATGGTCCGAACTGCCGCATGGCCTGCTCTCGAAGGTCAGCAACCGCATCATCAACGAAGTGCGCGGCATCAACCGGGTGGTTTACGACATTTCCGGAAAACCGCCGGCAACAATTGAGTGGGAGTGAAGCAATATCGGTTCGCACCGTTTCAGAACGATTCAAAAATCCGGTTTAGTTCAAGTAAATCAGCGGCCTATCTGTTCATATCTATTCAGGCCAATTCATAGGCGGTTTATTTGAGCGACGGTATTTAGGTCGGTAAATTTTCGGTGTCTCGAAGCTGCCCGAGTCGATACCGTCAGGCCCTTCTGACGGTATCGAGAGGCAGCAGAAAGGAACCGATATGCTGACCGATACCCAACTCAGAAGCCTTAAGCCCCAGGGCAAGGCGTACAAAATCGCCGACGCCCTCGGCCTCTACGTTACCGTCGCCGCTTCCGGCACCAGGTCTTTCCGGTACGACTACCGCCTCGACGGTAAACGGGAAACTCTCACCATTGGCCGTTACGAGGAAGGCACGCCCAGCCGGGCAGCCGACGAACTCAACGGCCTGGACTTCGGCAATGTGCTGTCGCTGGCGGATGCACGGGCGCTGCATGATCGCGCCCGCCGCATGGTCAAAGCCGGCGTCTCACCTTCAAAGGCGAAGATCGAAAAGCGCACCGTGGCCGCAGATGCGCAGACATTCGGCGCCTGGGCCGACAAATACTTCGAGTTCAAGGCCGACCCCAAGAGCGGGGGCGAGCAACTGGCCGACTCCACCCTGGCGCTGCGCAAGTCGATTTACCGGCGCCTGCTGGAAAAGCCCCTTGGCAAGAAGAACCTCGGCGACATCAAGCCGAAGGTGCTCACCGAGCTATTCGACAAGGCCAAGGCCGAACGGGGGCCGGGGCCGGCCGTCCATGCGCGGGAATTGGTGTTGCTGGTCTATCGCTTCGCCATTGGCAAAGGCGTGGAAGTCACCAACCCGGTGGATTCGATTCAGCGCAAGACCATCGCCACCTTCCAACCGCGCGAGCGCAACCTTGGCCGCAGGGAAATCAAGACGTTCTTTGACGCCTTGCAGCACACGGCCACGCTTCCCACGCTGCGCCTGGCGGTCAAATTCATGCTGCTGACCATGGTTCGCAAGGGCGAGTTCATCGGCGCCACCTGGAAGGAAATTGATTGGGACCGCGCCACCTGGACGATACCGGCTGCGCGGATGAAGGCGGACAGGGCGCACACGGTTTATCTCAGCGAGCAAGCACTCGACATTCTGACCACGTTCAAGGCGTGTTTTCCGTCGAGCCAATACCTGCACCCGAGCCGGTACGAATCCGACGAGACGATCAGTAACGCCACATTAAACCGGGTCATCGACGCTACGGTGGCACGCATCAACGAAGCCCTGCCGGAAGGTGCCGAGCCGTTCGAGACTTTCAGCGTGCATGACCTGCGCCGTACCGCCTCAACCCGGCTTAACGAGGCGCTGTTCCCCGAGGCATTGGTCGAGGCGTGCCTTGCCCACCAGAAGAAGGATCAGGTGGCGGCCGCGTACAACCACGCCAAGCTACCAGGGCCGCGCCGGGCAATCATGCAGGGGTGGGCCGATATGGTCGACTGCTGGCTGCGCGGTGAAAGTGCCAAGGAGGTTATTGCAGCCACGAAGGTTAGGATCGACGAAGCGGCCCACGACGATGCCGACATGGGTCTTTGAAGCTGCCAGGCGTTTGTCTTCGGCTGAATTTAACCCATTGCATTTAACGGCTGACGTTATATAATCTTCCCATGACGATTCGCTCATTCCGGTGCGCCGACACCCAAGCACTTTACGAAGGGGCAAGCCCCAAACGGTTTCGGAACATCGAAAGCGTCGCGCAACGCAAGCTGCAAATGCTGGACGATGCGGTGGAGTTGAAGGATTTGCGCTCACCCCCAGGCAACCGCCTGGAAGCATTACGCGGGGATCGCGCCGACCAATACAGCATCCGCATCAATGACCAGTGGCGCGTGTGCTTCGTTTGGACTGCGGCCGGCCCGGATTGCGTTGAAATCGTGGATTACCACTGAAAGAGAGGTACAGCATGGCTACCAACAAGATGCGCCCGATTCACCCCGGTGAAATCCTCCGAGAGGAATTCCTTGTCCCCCTGGGAATGAGCGCCAATGCGTTGTCGCTGGCCCTGCATGTGCCGGCGCCGAGAATCAACGACATTGTGCGCGAGCGCCGGGGGGTGACGCCGGACACCGCCTTGCGGCTGGCTCGCTTCTTCGACACAACCGCACAATTCTGGCTCAACCTGCAGACCGCCTTTGACCTGAAACAGGTGGAAAAGGAAGCGGGCGGGAAGATCGCCGAGGAAGTGCGCCCGATGCAAAGGGCTGCGTAAGAGTTTCACCCGCTCCCGGTGCGGGTTATCGCCGGGAAAGTCGGGCCGTGAAGGTGCGCCAACACCAGCACGGCCCTAACCACAATCGACTAAGTAGGAGTCAATGATGGCTGTGCAAGAGAATACCAAAACCGTTACCGATCACCTTAACGACGTATCCATGCGGATCGCACAGGCGAGGGGTGTTGTGATGTCGCTGATGGAAAACGTTCAGCGTGATGAAGAGGCCGAAGGGTTGGCGTGTTTTGGCGAAATGATGGGTTTTACAGAAGTCGTCAATACATTTTGGGCCATCGACGCCCTCCTTGAGCAGGCGAGCGATTTCTGCGGCGATAGCTATAAAGCTGCGTGCAGAGTGCAGCGCCCTAACCTTGTTGCGGCAAGCGCTGCCACTGCATAGCGAACCATGTTCCTCACCCCCGAAGAGCTTGTCGAATTGACCCACGCGAAGCGCCGAGACACGCAAATTCGTGCGCTTCGCATGATGGACATCGAGTTCAAGCTACGCCCCAATGGCACGCCAGCGGTGTTGCGCTCGCATGTCGAGAAGGTCTTCGGGGGCGTTCAGACAGAGAAGCCGGCCACACTGCCCGAGCGGTGGGAACCCAATTGGGCCGCGCTGGATGAAATCACCACCCGCACCCCTCGGAAGAAAAAGTGATGCTGCTCACCGCCCAAGAAGTCCGCGAACTTACCGGCATGCAGCGGCCGAGCGCCCAGGCACGCGCACTGCAAAGTATGGGAATCGAGTGCCGGCGACGGCCAGACGGTAGCGTGGTAGTCCTGCGAGCGGTGGTGGAGGCCATTCTTGGCGGTGGCATGGTTCAGCCCAAGGTCGAGGCAGAGATCCCCGAGCCACGACTTCGGCTGGCCGTGGCCGCCGTGACTGGCGCCGCCTTCGGTGCCGGCTTCCACCGTGGCAAGCCTGCCACCGCGCCACGGCTGACCCCTGACGAGCACGCGGCCGCACTGACCATGCACGAGGCGTACGTCCGTGATGCCGACGCACTGGTGCGCCCTGGCGACATCGAGGCGGCCAATGCTGCACGCGAGGCGCAGATCACCGCGCGAAATCAGCTTGATGCAGGCGAGCCGGTGAGCGTGGCGCATCGTGTCCCTGCTGATCCTGAACAGATTGCCGGCGCGCTTCGGCGCGTGGCAGATGGCCCGGTCAAGGAAGTGCTGGCCGAGAGCATGCCAAACAAGGCGCCGGAAGTCGGCCCCCTGGCGCCCAAGGTGCCGCTGCAGGCGGTTCAACAAGCCGACACCGTGCCGAAGCCCGCCACCAATCCAGTGGAGCGCCTGGTCGAGACTGTGACGCGCATGTTCTCGCCCGATGAGGCAGCCCAACCGGCCAGCCAAGGACGAAAGGCAGACACACCCGAGCAGGCCCGCGCGTTCGAGATTGCCGCGCGCGACCCCGACGCCGTAGTGCGTAACGAAGAGGGCGTCGACATCCGTGTTGCCGAACTGCTGAACGCAGCCGATGACATGGAAGTCCGCGCCCGTACCGACTCGGCGGCATTCGACGCCGCCATTGAATGCGCTTTGAGGTTCCCACAATGAGAAACGAATGCATCCAGGCCGTTGCGCAAGCCATCGGCCGCAGTATCACCCAGGTCGAGGCGCAAGGCATCGAGGCGCGCATCCTGGACCAGATGAAGCAACTGGCCCGGAAAGACCCGGCGGCATGGCAGCAGATGAGCCGGGAGGCGCGCCTGCGTGCGGCAGCAGCCGAAGCCGGCAAGAGCACCCTGGCGACCGCCTCGAAGCAGAAGCAGCGTGTCGCCCTGACGATCATTGCCCACGACCGCGTGATGAACCGTTACGCCGCGTTGCGAGGGGAGGGGAAAAAGCCCTTTGCCGCCGTGGCCCGCATCCTGGACGATGCCAGCCGCTTCGCCCGTGGCGTGTCCAATGAGTATTTTTCCGGCTTGATGGACACCTTCAACGCCGTGTCCCCGCGCTTTCTCGGCATGATCGAGGACGCACGCGAGGCGGCCGACCTGGTGCGCGAGATTTTCGGCGAGGCCACCGGCAACGCCATGGCGGCCAAGGGGGCGCGCGCCTGGCTGGATACCGTCGAGGCCATGCGCCAGCGCTTCAACGCTTCCGGCGGCGACGTGGCAAAGCTGGATTACGGCTATTTGCCCCAGCCTCACGACGACGTGCGCGTCGCCCGCGCCGGACAGGCCAAGTGGGTGGAGGACATCCTGCCCCTGCTGGATCGCGCCCGCTACGTCGATGAGAACGGCGTGCGCCTGGACGATGCCCAACTGGCCGACATGCTGGGCAAGGCATGGGAAACCATCGCCACGGGCGGCTTGAACAAGTTGGAGCCCGGCAAGTCGCAGGGGCACGGGATGCGGGCCAATCGGGGCAGCGAACACCGCGCAATTCACTTCAAGGACGCGGCCAGCTATTTGGAGTACGCGAAGAACTACAACCGGGGCGGCATCCTATCGGCCATGCAGGGGCACGTCTCCCGTCTCGCCAACGACATCGGCCTGGTTGAGGAATTCGGCCCGAATCCCGAGGTGCAATTCCGCTTTCTGCACGACACCGCACGCAAGACCGGCGAGGCCGATCTTGTCGGCCCGTACCTGGTGCGCACCACTGAAATGTGGGACGTGCTCACGGGCAAGGCCGGGCAGGCGGTGAACGTGCGCCTCGCCGAGGTTGCCCAGGGCGCCCGGAATATCGAGGTTTTCGGCAAGCTGGGCAGCGCGTTCATTTCCAGCATTACCGATCTGCCGACCTACTTTGTGACGACCGGCTTCAACCGGCTGGGCATGGTCGACGCGACTATCAACCTGGTGCGCTCATTCGGCAAGGACACGGCCGACTACGCCAACCGCGCCGGCCTGGTGGCCGATTCCATCATCAGCGACATGAACCGCTGGGCCGAGGGCAACATCGGCAAGGGCTGGACCGCCAAGCTGGCAAACGCCACGATGAAGGCCAGCCTGCTGGAAGCCTGGACCGACGCCGTGCGGCGCGGCTTCTCCGTCACGATGATGGGTGCGCTGGGCAAGATCACCCGCACCACCTGGGCCGCGCTCGATGCCGGCGACCGGCTACGCCTGGAACGCAAGGGCGTGACCGAGACAGACTTCAAGGTGTGGCAACTCGCCACCCCGGAAAACTGGCGCGGTAGCCAGATGCTGACGCTGCAAGCGGTGCGCGGTATCGACGAGGCAAAGCTGCAGGCGGCCGGGCTCACCGTGCGCGACCAGAACCGGGCCGTGGCGCGGCTGCTGGGCACGATTGCCGACGAATCCGAATTTGCATCGCTAGGCCAAGACTTGAACACCCGCGCGGCGATTTCCCGAGGGACGCAAAAGGGCACCTTTGCCGGGGAGTTCCTGCGCTCACTGGCGCTGTTCAAAGGCTTCCCCCTGGCGATGATTTCCCGGCATTGGGGCCGTGCTGCCGAGCAATGGCGCGTCGGCGACAAGGCGTCGGCCGTGGCGTACAGCGCCGCCCTGGCAACCGGGCTCACAACCTTTGGCGCCATTGCGATACAACTGAAAGACCTGATTAACGGCAAAGACCCCCGCGACATGACCACGGCCAAGTTTTGGGGCGCAGCATTCGCCCAGGGCGGTGGTGTCGGTATCTTCGGCGATGTTCTCTACACCGGCATGGGCGGCCAGAACCGGGCAGGGCTTCCGAACTGGATGAACCTAGTCGGCCCGGTCATCGGCAGCGCCTTCGAGGCCGCCGACCTGACCTTCGGCAACATCGGCCAGGCTGCGCGTGGCGAGGATACGCACGTCGGCGCCGAGGCGCTGCGCTTCGCGCGCTCGCATGCGCCTTTCGTCAATCTTTGGTA
>CAYMYD010000137.1:0-6777 GCA_964394535.1 uncultured Propionivibrio sp.
TCAAAAATGCGGTGGGTGTAATCCCAGTAATCCTTGAGCGATTCGCCCTTGACGGCGAAAACCGGGATGTTCTGCGCAGCAATCGCCGCGGCGGCGTGATCCTGCGTCGAGAAAATGTTGCACGAGGCCCAGCGTACCTGGGCACCCAGGGCAGTCAGCGTTTCGATCAGTACCGCCGTCTGGATGGTCATGTGCAGGCTGCCGGTAATGCGCGCGCCCTTCAGGGGCTGGCTTTTGGCGAATTCCTCGCGGATGGCCATGAGACCGGGCATTTCGGTTTCGGCAATGCGAATTTCCTTGCGGCCCCAATCGGCGAGGGCAAGGTCGGCAACAACGTAATCAGTGAATTTTTCTGCCACAACAAGGCTCCTTGGTGTGGCCGGGCGGCAGGGCATGACAGAACGCTGTTCTCATCGGCCTTCCCGCAGCCGGCACGGGTTGGTGGATGAGCGCCGTTAAAAATTCCGAGCCTGAAACCATCGCCTGACGGTTTTGCAGCGCCCCTCGGACAAGGGGCGGATTATACGCTGATTTTACTTGCGCCAGAACGCCGGAGTGAGTACCACCAGCAGGGTGAAGATTTCCAAGCGGCCAAGCAGCATGGAAAGTGTGCATACCCAGGTCTGGAAGTCGGTGAGTACGGCGTAAGTCGTCGACGGGCCGACCAGATTGAGACCGGGGCCGGTGTTGCTGAGGCAGGCGGCAATCGCTGACAGCGAGCTCAAGGGGTCCAGCCCGGAAAACAGCAGGAGCAGCGTCATGGCCACGTAGCAGGACATATAGACGAAAGCGAAGGCCAGCACGGAGAACAGAATATTGCCCTGAACGATCTGTCGGCCGAGCTTGACCGGATAGACCACATTCGGATGAATGGCGCGCACCAGTTCGCGGTAAAGCTGCTTGTAGAGGATGATGGTGCGGATCATCTTGATACCGCCGCCGGTGGAACCGGCACAGGTGACGAAGTTCGCCAGAAAGAGCATCCACAGCGGCGCGAAAACCGGCCACAGGCCGAAGTCGGTATTGCCGAAGCCGGTGGTCGTCGCCACCGACACCAGATTGAAGGCTGTATAACGCAGGGATTCGAGGAAGCTGTCGTAAACACCGTGCGCCAGCAGGAAAAGCGAGATACCGAGGATGCTGGCAACGATGGTAAACAAGAACCAGCGCGCTTCCGGATCATGCCGGTAAGGCAGGAAAGAGCCACTGGCCAGCGCCTTGAAGTGCGTGGCAAAGTTGAAACCGGCCAGCAGCATGAAGAAGATGGTGATGGCTTCGATCAGCGGCGAATCAAAATAACCAAAACTCGCGTCGTGGCTGGAAAAACCGCCCAGCCCCATGGTCGAGAAGGCGTGGACGACCGCGTCAAGGAAAGTCATTCCGGCCCACCAGAAAGCCAGAATGCAGGCCAGCGTGAATAAGGCATAGACGCCCCACAGCCCCTTGGCCGTCTGGGCGATGCGGGGCGTCATCTTCGAATCTTTCATCGGTCCCGGTGTTTCGGCCTTGAACATCTGCCGACCGCCGATCCCCAGCAGGGGCAGGATGGCCACGGCCAGCACGATGAGGCCCATCCCGCCCAGCCAGATCAACTGGGCGCGCCAGAGGTTGATCGACGGCGGCGCCTTGTCGAGATCGGAAAGCACGGTCGCGCCGGTGGTCGTCAGGCCGGAGACGCATTCGAAATAGGCATCGGTAAAGCTCGTGCCGAGCTGGATCATCAGCGGCAGGGTGGCAAAAGCCGGCAAGGTGGTCCATACCAGCACGACGATGAGGAAGCCGTCACGAATCTTGAGTTCGCGCTTGTCGTGGCGGGTTAGCAGCCAGAGGCCCAGTGCCACGCCCAGCGTGATGCCCATTGATACGGCGAAGCTCATTTCCGCCCCGTCCTGCAGGTACCAGGAAAGCGCCACCGGCAACAGCATGGTCAGGCCGAACATAAAGACGATCAGCGACAGGGCACGAAACAGGGGATAGAGACGTTTCATTTTTCAGTTTCACTCAAATTCGCGATAACTTTCATGGCGTGAGCCACCCCGGCACAATCGCTACCGGCAGGGTTCTCCACATTTCACGCTAAAAGAAATGGAACCCCACCTCGAACAGTTTTTCGACCTTCTTGACCACTTTCTTGTTCAGGCAGAACACGATCACGTGGTCGCCGCTCTCGATGCGGGTATCGCGGTGTGCGATCAGGACTTCGCCACGCCCCTGCCGCGACGTGCCGTGTTCGACCGCCTCGTCTTCCATCGGTTCGAGATGGCGCACCACGGCAGCGATGGTTGCCCCTTCGATCACCGGCAGTTCACTGATGCAGCGGCCGACCACGCGCGAACTCTTGCTGTCGCCGAGCGCCTTGAGCTCGATCGCTTCGGCTGCACCGCGCCGCAGGCTGTGCACCTTGGCGACGAAACCATGGCGCACATGCGTCAGCAGGTTGCCGATCGACACCATCGCCGGGGAAATGGCGATATCGATGCGCCCGCTTTGAATCAGGTCAGCGTAGGCGCGGCGGTTGACGATCGCCAGAACCCGCTTGCAACCGAGTTTCTTGGCCAGCAGGGCGGCCATGATGTTGTCCTCGTCGTCGCTGGTCAGCGCCATGAAGAGATCGGTTTCCTCGATGGATTCCTGCAGCAGCAGATCCTCGTCGGTGGCTTCGCCGTGCAGGATCAGACTGGGGCCGAGCCGTCCGGCAATGTTTTCCGAGCGGTCGCGGTTATGGTCGATCACCTTGACCACACAGCGGCCTTCCAGCTGACGCGCCACGCGCAGACCGATATTGCCGCCCCCGGCGATAATCACGCGGCGCACCGGTTCCTGCATGCGGTGCAGTTCAAACAGCACTTCGCGGATATGCGCTTCGGCCGCCAGCACGAAAACCTCGTCCCCGGCCTTGATCACCGTATCGGGTTTCGGCGGCAGGGGGCGGTCACGGCGGAACAGTGCGGCAATCCGGGCATCAACGTTCGCCCCGAGGTGCTCGCGCAGTTCGCTGATCGGTCGGCCGACCATCGGACTGCCCGCCGCAGCCCGTACCGCCACCAGAGCCACGCAGCCATCGGCAAAGGACAAGACCTGTAGCGCCTCGGGAAAATCGACGAGCTTGACCAGATAATCGGTAATCGCCTGCTCGGGACAGAAGGCGTAGCTGACCGCAAAAACCTTGTCGGAAAGCAGTTCCGGGTTTTCGATGAATTCCAGCGAACGCAGACGGGCGATGCGCGTGGGAACGGTAAAGATGGTCTGCGCCATTTTGCAGACCATCAGATTGATCTGGTCGCTCGGCGTCAGCGCCAGCAGCAGATCCGCTTCGTCCAGTCCGGCGCTGCGCAGTACCGACGGCAGCACCGCATTGCCGACGACGGTCCGCAGGTCAAGACGGACCTGGAGTTGTTCCAGTCGTTCGGCATCGGTATCAATGACGGTGATGTCGTTGTTTTCCGAGACCAGGCTCTCCGCCACACTGCCACCGACCTGTCCGGCACCGAGAATGACGATTTTCATGAGGAATCCTTAATGTGAAAGGCAGTGAGGCGTCAGGAGTGAAGCGAACGCGCCATTGGTTTTAATCATCACTCCTGCGCCCGACATTGAGCCCCAACTGCTTGAGCTTGCGGTACAGGTGGGTGCGCTCAAGGCCGGTGCGTTCGGCGATGCGGGTCATGTTGGCACGTTCGTTTCTCAGGTGATGCTCGAAATACAGCCGTTCGAAGGCTTCGCGCGCCTCGCGCAGCGGTGTGTCAAACAGCGGCAGTGCCGGTGGCGGCTGCGGGTTTTCCGAGGACTCGTGGCGCAGCAGGCCGGAAACGTCTTCGAGCGTGATCTGTTCTTCCAGCGCGGTCAGCGCCAGATTCTTCACGATCGCCAGCAGTTCGACCCACTCGCCCTGCCAGGGGTGCAGACGCAGGGCGTTGAGCGCGGCGCTGGAAAAACTGCGCGCCGGGACTTCATTCCGTTCGACCAGATGCGCCAGTATCAGCGTGGCGATTTCCGGTACCTCGTCGGGGTGGCTGGAAATCTGTGGCAGGGTCAGCCAGACTTCGCCGAGCCGGGCGATCAGCGCGGGTTCCCAGCCGAGTTCGGTCAATGCCGACAGCGGACGGCTCGACGCAGCGATCAGTTGCAGCTTGTACTTTTCCAGACGCTCCAGGGCGAAGATCAGGTTTTTCTGCTGCAACTTGCCGAGCAGCATCAGGTCGGCGACAAAGAGGATACCGCCACTGGCGTTGGCCAGCATTTCCTGCGACAGCGGTGCGCTGGAAACAGAGAGGTCGAGCCAGGGGGTTTTGGGGGTCTGCAAGGTACGCGCACAGATTTCGGCGATGCTGCCGGTGGCGCTCTTGAGCAGCAACACCGGCGTCCGCGATGCCGCCTGTTCCAGACGCTTCCGGAGGTCCTTGAGCAGCGGGGAACGCGAAAAGGCGTCCAGTGTCAATGGCGGCTTGACCGGCGTGACCTCGTGCTTCAAGGCCTTCTTGACCGTCCCCAGCAATTTTTGCAGGGCAATCGGTTTTTCCAGAAAGTCGATCGCACCGACTCGTGTGGCTTCGACCGCCGAGTCGATTGTGCCGTGGCCGGACATCATCACCACCGGCATGGTCAGGAGACCGGCCGACGACCATTCCTTGAGCAATGAAATCCCGTCGGTGTCAGGCATCCAGATGTCGAGCAAAACCAGATCGGGACGACTTTCCGCGCGAATCCTCCGGGCTGCGGCCGCATTTTCGGCGAGGATCGCGGTATGCCCCTCGTCGGCCAGAATCTCCGAAAGCAATTCGCGGATTCCCATTTCGTCATCGACGACCAATATTTGTGCCATATTTCTGTTCTTTCCTTCCTGTTTGGGAAAGGGAAAGGAGAGGGTAACGGTACTGCGTCCGTTTTACTCTCCCTCCTCCTTTCTCGCTTCTCTCCCCGGTGCCAGTGGCAGGCGGATACTGACTTCTGCACCGCCTTGCGGACGGTTTTTAATGCTGATCCGGCCCTGATGCTCGTCAATGATCTTCTTGACGATGGCCAGACCCAACCCGGTACCCCGTGCCTTGGTCGTGACGTAAGGCTCGAAAACGCGCGCCATGATCTCGGGCGGAAAACCGGAACCATAATCACAAACAGCGAATTCTGCCATGCCATCTTCGCTACGGGTATGAACTTCGATCTGCGGCTGCTCGCAGCCTTCCTGCGCATCTTCGGCGTTACGCAGCAGATTATGAATGATCTGGCGCAATTGCGTGGCATCGCCCCAGACCGGCGCTAGCGTTTCGCTCAGCGACAGCCTGATGCTCGCCCGCGATGTCTCGTACAGGCCCAGCACCTCGCCAATCAGCGCGTTGAGGTCAAGCGCGGCGAGTTCCGGCGGCGGCAGGCGGGCGTAGTCGGAGAACTCGTTGACCATGCGCTTCATCGCCTGCACCTGGTTGATGATCGTCTGCGTGGCGCGATCCAGCATGTCGGCATCGTTACCGGCCAGCTTGTCGGCCAGCTTGAGCTGCAGGCGCTCGGCAGAAAGCTGGATCGGCGTCAGCGGATTCTTGATCTCGTGCGCCAGACGCCGTGCCACCTCGCCCCAGGCCGCACTGCGCTGGGCCGCGACCAGTTGCGTCACGTCGTCGAACACGCAGACGTAGCCGACATCGATCTCGCCGCTCAGCTTGGTGCCGCGCAGGTGCAGGATTTGCGGCAGGGCGTTGGGGCGCTCCAGTTCGATCTGTGTCTGCCATTCCTTGCTGCCATGCTCGGCGAAGGCCTGGCGGATTGCGCTGGACAGCGCCTGCTGGCGCGGCCATTCTTCGGCGCGAACGCCATACAGATCCTCGAAATCATCGTCCAGAATGGCGCGCGCCCCCTCGTTGACCGTACGCATCTGGAAGCTCGGGTCGAACACCATCACCCCGGCCGACAGGTTGGCGAGGATGGATTCCAGATAGGCGCGTGCCGATTCGAGCTCGGCACGATGGCGCTCGGTGTCGCGCCGTGCTTCATTGAGCTGGCGCATCATCTGGTTGAAGGACTGGGTCAGGATGCCCAGTTCGTCGCGGCTGTAAATGGCCTGACGCGGGGTGAAGTCGCCGGCCGCGACCGCCTGGGTGCCTTCGGCAAGAATGGAGAGCGGTGCGGACAGCCGCCGCGCCAGCAGGAAAGCCGTGGCAATCGCCGTGAATAGGGCCAGCAACACGGTCAGTGTCAGCGTCATGGCGTAGATGCGCGTCAAGCCCTCGCGGCCGAGCGAGAGTTCCTGATAGTCACGATAGACCTCCTGCACGCTTTCGGCATTGCTCGAAAGCCCCGGCGGCACCGTCTGCGTCAGTTGCAGGATGCGCGTTTCCGCGCCGAGTGTGCCGGGGATCACCGGCACATAAACGCGCAGATGCAGGCCGGATTCCTTGTTTTCCTCGATCTCGCTGTGCACCCGCCCGCTGCGCACCCGGCTGATCAGTTCTGCAGGCGGCTGCAGCATCAGCGGCGCGTTCAGTTCGCTGGTTGCCGAAGCGAGCAGCTGGCCGTTGGCCCCGTACAGTGCGGCGGACTGCACCCCGGCCTGTTCGCGCAGGCGGCCGAGGATCACGCGCGGCGGGGTTTCGTCATCGTCGGAAAAATCGAGGGCCATGTTGCGCGCCTTGTCCATCAGGTCGGCACGCAGCGAATCGAGCGCCTGCCGCCCCAGGTTGAGGCCGGATTCGAGCGCGTTTTCCACGCGCACGTCAAACCAGGTCTCGATACTCTTGGTGACGAACTGCACCGACACGGCGTAAATCAGCACCCCCGGCAGCACCG
>CAYMYD010000138.1:0-6770 GCA_964394535.1 uncultured Propionivibrio sp.
GCATTCGCCGGTGGCGTAGGGCGGGAAGTTGTAGTGCAGCATGAAGCGCTCGCGGAACTCACCGGCCAGCGCATCAATAATCTGTTCGTCGCGCCCGGTACCGAGCGTGGCCACGACCAGCGCCTGCGTTTCACCGCGGGTGAACAGCACCGAACCGTGGGTACGCGGCAGGACACTGGAGCGGATGGCGATCGGGCGCACGGTACGCGTGTCGCGACCGTCGATACGCGGTTCGCCAGCCAGGATGCGGCCACGCACGATGCGCGATTCGATGTCGAAAAAGAGGTTGCCGATCGTCGCGGCATCCGGCGCACCCTCGCCTGCGGTCAGCACTTCGACGGCCTTGGCGGAAATCTCGTTGATGCGCTGCGTGCGCTGCTGCTTGCTGGTGATGCGGAAGGCTTCCTGCAGGTCGGCTTCGACCAGGGCATTGAGCTTGGCGACGAGTTCCTCGTTCTTCGGCGCAGGCGTCCAGTCCCACTCCGGCTTGCCGGCTTCGTCGACCAGTTCGTTGATCGCCGTGATGACGGCCTGCATCTGTTCGTGACCGTAAACTACCGCGCCGAGCATCGTTTCTTCGGAAAGGATGTCGGCTTCCGATTCGACCATCAGCACCGCCGACTGCGTACCGGCAACGACGAGGTCAAGACGGCTTTCCTTGAGCTGCGAGAGCGTCGGATTGAGGACGTACTGGTCGTTGATGTAACCGACGCGGGCCGCACCCAGCGGGCCGTCGAAGGGGATACCGGAAACCGCCATGGCGGCCGAAGCGCCGATCATCGCCGGGATGTCCGGATCGATTTCCGGATTCAGCGAAACGACCATCGCCACCACCTGCACTTCGTTGTAAAAACCTTCCGGGAACAGCGGGCGCAGCGGACGGTCGATGAGGCGCGAGGTCAGCGTCTCTTTTTCCGACGGGCGGCCTTCACGCTTGAAAAAGCCGCCGGGAATCTTGCCGGCGGCGTAGGTCTTTTCGATGTAATCAACGGTCAGCGGAAAGAAATCCTGACCGGGTTTCAATGACTTGTTGCCGACCACGGTCACCAGCACCACGGTGTCGTCCATCGACACCAGAATGGCGGCACCGGACTGACGGGCGATTTCACCGGTTTCCAGTGTGACCTGATGCGCTCCGTAGGCAAAAGTCTTTTTGACGATATTAAACATGGTTTCCTCTCTTCAATGGTTCTGCACACCCACGACACCGGCGTGCGATTTAACAACGTGCCAAATGGCAAAAAAAATGGCAAAAAACAGCAAATACGAAAACAGCGGCGCAACCCGCGAGGGCTGGCCGCTGTCTTTCATTCGGAGGCACTGCTCTCCATCCGCATTGCGGCTGGGAGCCAGCTTATTTACGCAGACCGAGACGTTGAATCAGCACACGATAGGAATCGACGTTCGTGTCCTTCAGATAGTCCAGCAGCTTGCGGCGGCGGCTCACCATGCGCAGCAGCCCGCGACGCGAATGGTGATCCTTGACGTGTTCCTTGAAGTGACCGGTCAGATCATTGATGCGTGCGGTCAGCAGGGCAATCTGCACTTCCGCCGAGCCGGTATCGCCCGCAGCACGTTGAAAATCGGTCATGATCTGCGCTTTTTGCGCAACGGTAATCGCCATGTCAAACTCTCTTTCCTGAAAAAACGGTGCAGCCCCGGTTTGATAGAGCCCACACCTGATTGATGAATGGTTTATTCGCTTGGCGAAGCGAGATTCGAATTATAGCGCGACCTGCACACAGGCAGCAAGAAAAAGTCCGTAAATCAGCGTTTTCTCAAGCGCTGACCAGTCGCCTGGGGTGTAGCAAGCCTTCACGCAATTCGCCGATCCCCAGCAGGCCATCCGCCGCATAAACGCGGCAGCGGCAGGGAGAACCCTCCCCGGCGTCCGGCACGACAACCGGATTGCCATGCCGGAATTTATCCGCACGCGCGGCATCCAGCCGGATTGCTGGCAGGGATTGCAGCAGACGGTCGGCAGGCAGCAGGTGGGTTTCCCGCGCCTCCTCCGGCAAGGCCTCCAGTTGTTCCAGCGTCAGGGCATCGGCAAGATGCAGCGGCCCGACCCCTGTCCGGCGCAGCGCCGTCAGATGTGCGCCACAAGCCAGTGCGTCACCAATGTCCTGCGCCAGGGTGCGGATATAGGTTCCCTTGCTGCAATGCACCCGCAGACGGCAATGTTCGCCGGAAAAATCCAGCAACTGCAGGTCGTGAATGATGACCGCCCGTGGCGCCCGCTCGACTTCGATTCCCTGCCGGGCCAGCTCATAGAGGGGGCGGCCGTCGCGCTTCAAGGCGGAATGCATCGGCGGAATCTGGCTGATCGGGCCACGGAAACTCGGCAGCACGGCCTCGAGTTCGGCCAGCGTGAAAGCCACGGCCTGCGTTTGCAGGAAACGGCCTTCGGCATCGCCGCTATCGGTTGTCACACCAAACAGCAACTCGGCTTCGTAGGTTTTATCGGCGTCGAGCAGGTCGGCAGAGAACTTGGTCGCTTCGCCGAAACAGAGTGGCAGGAGGCCAGTCGCCATCGGGTCCAGAGTGCCGGTATGCCCGGCCTTGGCCGCCGAATAAAGGCGACGCGCTTTTTGCAGCGCCTGATTGGAGGACATCCCCGCAGCCTTGTCGAGCAACAGGACGCCATCGACACGCTGCCAGCTACGTTTTTGCATGGGCATAAAAATTATTCACAGCAAAGGCGCGAAGGACGCAAAGAAAATCAACCACAAGGTCGCTCGCACCGTCTTTGCTTTTCCTTCTTAGCCAGGCAGCCTTCAGGAATCGTCGTCCTGGCCAGAAATCGACACGGCTTTTTCGATCAGCCGGGAGAGATCGGCGCCGCGTTCGAGCGAGGGATCGAAAACGAAGTGCAGCTGTGGTGTGGTGTGAATACGGATGCGCTTGCCGAGTTCGCGGCGCAGAAACCCGGCAGACTGCTGCAAGCCTTCGAGCACCGGGGCAAGCTGTTCGCTCCCGCCCAAGGTACTGAACCAGACCTTGGCATGAGCATAGTCGGGCGTCACTTCAACATCGGTGATGCTGACCATGCCGACGCGCGGGTCTTTCAGCTCGGTGCGGATCAGCTCTGCCAGTTCACGGCGAACCTGCTCGGAGACCCGATCCTTGCGCGAGAAGCTCTTGTGCTTGTTGGCAGCCACTACAGCGTCCGGGCAATTTCGGTGACGTCGTACGCCTCGATCTGATCGCCCTCTTCATAGTTGGTGTAATTCTTCAGCGAGATACCGCATTCAAAGCCGGCACGAACTTCCTTCACGTCGTCCTTGAAACGCTTCAGCGATTCGAGCTCGCCTTCCCAGATCACCACATGATCGCGCAACAGGCGGGCACGCGAAGTGCGCTTGACCAGACCTTCGAGCACATGGCAACCGGCGATGGTGCCGATCTTGCTGGCACGGAAGACCTGACGAATCTCGACCAGACCGGTGATTTCCTCGCGCTTCTCCGGTGCCAGCATGCCCGACAGGGCCGCTTTCACGTCATCGACGGCGTCGTAGATGATGTTGTAGTAGCGAATCTGGATGCCGACGTTTTCCGCCGCCTTGCGCGCACCGCTTTCGGCACGGGTGTTGAAGCCGAGAATGACTGCCTTGGAAGCCTGCGCCAGATGCACGTCGGATTCGCTGATCGCGCCGACGGCGGCGTGGATGACATTGACCTTGACTTCGTCCGTCGACAGCTTGAGCAGGGACTGCGCCAGTGCTTCCTGCGAGCCCTGCACGTCGGCCTTGATGATCAACGCAAGGGTCTTGCTTTCGGCTTCGCCCATCTGTTCGAGGATGTTTTCCAGGTTCGCCGCCTGCTTGTTGGCGAGCTTGACATCGCGGAACTTGCCCTGACGGAACAGGGCGATTTCACGCGCCTTGCGCTCGTCGGCCAGTACCAGGGCGTCCTGCCCGGCAGAAGGCACGTCGGAGAGACCGAGGATTTCCACCGGGATCGACGGCCCGGCTTCCTTGATCGCCTTGCCGTTTTCATCAAGCATGGCGCGGATGCGGCCGAACACCTGTCCGACCAGCAGGATGTCACCTTGACGCAGGGTGCCGGACTGCACCAGCATGGTTGCCACCGGGCCACGTCCCTTGTCGAGTCGGGCTTCAATGATCAGCCCCTTGGCCGGGGTTTCCTGCGGCGCGGTCAGTTCCAGCACTTCGGCCTGCAGCAACACGTTTTCCAGCAGTTCATCGATGCCCTGCCCGGTCTTGGCCGAAACGCACACGAAGGGCGCATCACCGCCGTATTCTTCCGGCACGACCTGCTCGACGACCAGTTCCTGCTTGACCCGATCCGGGTTGGCTTCGGGCTTGTCGATCTTGTTCACCGCCACGACAATCGGCACGCCGGCCGCCTTGGCATGGTGGATGGCTTCACGCGTCTGCGGCATCACGCCGTCGTCGGCAGCGACCACCAGAATGACGATGTCGGTCGCCTGCGCACCCCGGGCGCGCATGGCGGTAAAGGCTTCGTGACCCGGTGTATCCAGGAAGGTCACCATGCCGCGTTCGGTTTTGACGTGGTAGGCACCGATATGCTGCGTGATGCCCCCCGCCTCGCCAACCGCCACGCGGGTACGGCGCAGATAGTCAAGCAACGAGGTCTTGCCGTGGTCGACGTGACCCATGACGGTCACCACCGGCGCACGCGGCAACTGCGGCGCATCCTTGTGTTCGACATCGTCGATGAAGGCGTCGGGATCGTCGAGCTTGGCGGCAAAGGCGCGGTGCCCCATTTCCTCGACGATGATCATCGCCGTTTCCTGGTCGAGCACCTGATTGATGGTCACCATCGAGCCCATCTTCATCAGCGTCTTGATGACTTCGGTGGCCTTGACGGCCATCTTGTGCGCCAGATCGGCGACAGAAATGGTTTCCGGCACATGCACGTCGTGCACCACGGCCTCGGTCGGTTGCTGGAAGGCGTGCGCATCGGACGAATCATCCCCGCCGCGGCCGGAACGCCTGCCGCCATGCTTGCCATCACGCCAGCCGGTACCGCCGGTCGCGCCACGGGTCTTCAGCCCCTGGCGCTTGCCGCTGCCTTCATCCTTCCACGGCCCCTTCTTGTCGGCGGCGGGTTTCTTGTCGGTGGTTTTCTTCTCACCTGCCGCCGGACGACCCGCCGGTTTGCTCTGGCTCTTGTCCTCCGGAGCACGTTCGGCATTCGACTTGGCGACAACTTCCTTCGCCGCCACCTCGGCGGCGCGTGCGGCAGCGGCCTTGGCCTCGGCATCCTGTTTCAGACGCGCCAGATCGGCAATCCGCTGCTGCTTTTCCAGGAATTCGGCTTCTTGCCGTGCACGTAGCTCGGCATTGCGGCGCTCTTCCTCGGCGCGCAAACGCTGCTGCTCCTCGCCAATGATCGAGGCACGGGTAACCACTTTCTTGACCACCGACTTGGCAGGCGTCGCCGCCTTCGGCTTTTCAGCAACTTCGGGCGCCTCTTGGGCAGCCTGCGGTGAAGACGCTACCGCCTCCCCGACAGCGGACTTGCCCTTGCCCTTGCCTTTGGGTTTGATCTCTTCCACGACCTTGGGCTGCTCTGCTTCCGGAGCGGTCTCGACAACGGGTGCGACCACCGGCTCAGCAACGGGAGCAACCACCGGCTCGACGACCGGTTCAAGCACCGGCTCCGGCGTCGGGATGGAAACCGGCTCGACGACCGGCTCCGGCACCACTTCAGCCGGGCGAACTTCCGGAATATCACGCTTGACCAGCACCCGTTTCTTGCGCACCTCGACCTGCACGGTGCGCGACTTGCCTTGCGAATCCTGCGCGCGAATCTCGGACGTTTCCCTGCGCGTCAGGGTGATTTTGGTCTTGGCTTCAGTCGCCCCATGGGCGCGACGCAAAAAGTCGAGCAGCCGGGATTTATCCTGCTCGGTCAGCGAATCGCCGGCACTGTTTTTGGCAATACCGGCTTTTTTCAGATGCTCGAGCAACGCTTCAGCCGGCATTTTCAGGCTGGAAGCGAATTCGGCAACGGTTAATTGTGTGACAGTTGTTTGCGCCATCGTCAGAGTCCTCTTGATACGCTCACTCAAACCAGTGCGCGCGCGCCGTGGTAATCAGTTGTTTGGCCCGGTCTTCATCGATGCCGGTCATTTCGATCAGTTCATCCACGGCCAGATCGGCCAGATCATCGAGCGTCTTCACGCCCTGCCCGGCCAGTTGCCCGGCCAGCGGCTTGTCCATGCCATCGAGTGCCAGCAGGTCTTCGGCCACATCGCCGATCTGCTCCTCGGTGACAATGGCTTCGGTCAACAGCACATTACGGGCGCGTTCGCGCAACTCCTGCACCGTGGCCTCGTCAAACGCCTCGATTTCGAGCATCTCGTGCAGGGGAACGTAAGCAACTTCCTCCAGCGTCGAGAAACCTTCTTCGAAGAGCAGGTTGGCGATGTCCTCGTCGACGTCGAGCTTTTCCATGAACAGCACGCGGATCGCCGCCGATTCGGCAGCCACGCGAGTCTGCGATTCTTCTTCGGTCATCAGGTTGATCGCCCAGCCGGTCATTTCCGACGCCAGACGGACATTCTGCCCGCCGCGCCCGATGGCAATGGCCAGATTGGTTTCATCAACCACGACGTCCATGCTGTGCTTTTCTTCGTCGACCACCACCGAAAGCACTTCGGCCGGGGCCAGCGCACCAACCACAAATTGCGCCGCATCGTCGGACCACAGCACGATATCGACCCGCTCGCCGGCCAGTTCGTTGGTCACCGCCGTCACGCGCATGCCGCGCATGCCGAC
>CAYMYD010000139.1:0-4354 GCA_964394535.1 uncultured Propionivibrio sp.
GCGTCCGCCTGCACATCGAGATCGGGCAGCGTTTCCAGCGCATCGCCCACAACCAGCGTCAGGATCAGACGGCCACCGGCCAGTTCGACGCGCTGCGCTCCGTGCGCCAGCGTCGGCCAACTGTCACGTAGCGCCCCGGACAGTTCGGCAAACTCCGGCAAGGTCGCGTGCGCCCGGGCCAGATCGACAGCCGTCAGGGGATGTTTCTCCAGCGAAACAAAGTGCAGCGTGGTACAAGCCAGCGCATCCTGCTGCCAGGCCTGCCACGTCGCCAGAAAATTGACGCCCAGACCAAAGCCGGTTTCCAGGATGACAAAGTGCGCCCGCCCCTGCCAACGTGTCGGCAGGCCGTTCCCGGCAATAAAAACGTGTCTGGCCTGCGCCGGGCCGCCCCCCGCTGAATGGTAAACATCGCCGTAACGCTCGGAAAACGGTGTTCCGTCGGCAGTAAAGCTGAGTGAGGCGGGTTCGAAAAACGGCACTTCGAATCGCTGTTTACTCTTCCAGCAGGACGCGCAGCATCCAGGCTGTCTTTTCGTGGATATCGAGGCGCTGGGTCAGCAGATCCAGCGTCGGCTGGTCGTTGGCCGCATCAGCAACAGGCAGCACATCGCGGGCGGTACGCGCCGTGTCTTCCTGTGCGGAAACCAGCAGGGCAACCATTTCCAGCGCTTTGGGCGAACCCTTGACCGGTTTGATCGTCGTCAGCGCGGCATACGCTTCATAGCTGGCCGGCGCTTCGACCCCCAGTGCACGAATACGCTCGGCGATGACATCCAGCGCATTCCACTGTTCGGTGTATTGATCCATGAACATGGCATGCAGGCTGTTGAACATCGGCCCGGTCACGTTCCAGTGGAAATTGTGTGTCATCAGGTAAAGCGTGAAGCTGTCGGCAAGCAGCTTCGAGAGGCCCTTGGCAATGGCAACACGATCTTTTTCGGCAATGCCAATACTGATTTTGCTGCTGGTCTTGCTGGTTTTCATGGCACGACTCCTGATTGAAAAGTGGAAAAGAGACGGTGAGAGTATCTCATGATGCGCAATCGGAAGCACAGGAAACCGGAAGAAGCACCTGAGTGAAAACAAACGCCCTCTCAAGTAGAATAAAGTCCGGAACAGGTACTTGCAGCGTCACAAGCACCGGGATGAAAGCCCAGATCCTGCAACAGCATTTCTCCTGCAAAACACGACAACGGAAACGCAATGCATTCGGTCTCTTCCCCGAGCGGATACGAAAAACCCTCATCAACGCTTTGGCTTGTTCCGCCAGTGGTGCTGATCATCTGCCTGGCGCTGACTTATTTCTTCTATCGGCACCAGATGGAAGATCAACGACAGCACTTGCTGCAGGTGCTTGATGAGCGGGCAAAACACTCGGTTGCGCGTATTGAAAAACGCCTGCATAGCTATCAGCAGATTCTGGAAGACACCGCCAGCCTGTTGATGTTGAAGCCTGACCTGGATGATCGCGCCTTCAAAGCCCACGTTGACCGACTCCAGCTTGAAAACCGCTTTCCTGGCACCCTGGGACTTTCCTTTACCCGCGCACTCACGAAGGCAAATCTGGAAGCCTATCTCGCGCAGCAACGGATCTCCCGGCCCTGGTTTGACATTCACCCACCGCCGGGGAAACGTGAATCTCTCGCGGTGGTTACCTTCATTGAGCCTCTGACCCTGCAAAATCGCAAGGTACTGGGCTTCGACACAAGCGTTGAGCAGGAACGCGCCGCGCTGCTGGTCCATACCCGTGACCAGAGTCAGCTGATGGTTTCGGGAGTCATCCTGCTGGTGCAGGATCAGGATGGCAAGCCATCCCCTGCTGTGCTGATTACTGCACCGGTTTACGCCTACGGTGCCGTGCTTGATACGGTGGAAGCCCGCCGTCGCCACCTGCTCGGCTGGAGCAATGCATCGCTGCGCATTTCAGACTTCATTCACGGTGTACTTGGAGAAGATGTCTCGGCAAGCTCTTCCCGGCTCTTGATCCGGCTTTTTGACGTTGACGCTGGTGGAAAAACGGCATTGCTGTTCGAAAACGATTTACCCGATAACACACGCCCCGACACCAACGCCCGGCAAAAAACGGTTGATATCCCGTTCGCCGGACGCATCTGGCGCGTCGAATTCACCACCCTGCCGAGCTTTGACAAGCACGCCGGACACCACTGGCCCCACGAAACAGCGATACTCGGCACTTTGGGCAGCATCCTGCTGGCCTGCGTGCTCTGGCTGGTCATTCATGGGCGCAACAATGCCCTGCGTCTGAGCTGGCGTGCAACCCAGGAATTACGGCAAAGCAAGGAACTGTTCCAGGCGGTGATCGAAGGCTCCAACGATGGCATCTTCGTCAAGGATGTTGATGGCCGTTTCCTGATGGCCAACAGTACCCTGAAACGCTGGCTGGGGCAGGAGCTGACTCCCGGACGCATCGAATATATCGACCACGAACTGGTTTCCCCCGAGGAACTGGCCTCCATCCGGGCAGAAGAGCGGCAGATCATGCGCGCACAACAGATCGTCACCAAGGAACAGGAGGTCAGGACTCATGACGGCCAGCTGCGCACCCTGCTGGTCACCAAGGGGCCGTTCAAGACCGCCGATGGTGAAGTCAGTGGTGTTTTCGGCATTGCCCGCGACATTACCGAACGCAAGCGGATCGAAGCCCAGCTTGAGCTGGCTGCCTGTGTTTTCCAGGCGGGTACCGAAGGCGTGGTCGTCTGCGACCTCGACAACCGGATCATCTCGGTCAACCAGGCCTTTACCGAGCTGACCGGCTATGCCCCCGAAGAAGCGCTGGGTCGGCTGATTTCAATCCTGCACTCAGGGCGTCAGGACGCCGACTTTTACCAGTTGATGTGGCGTTCGATCAACAGTACCGGCAAATGGGAAGGCGAGCTCTGGAACCGGCGCAAGAACGGGGAAATCTTTCCCGAATATTTGCGCATCAACACCCTCTACGACAAGGACGGCCAGCCTTCACGCCGTTTTGGCATTTTCTCCGACATCACCGAGCAGAAAAAAGCGCAGGATCAGATCTGGCAGCAGGCCAACTACGATGCCCTCACCGAACTGCCGAACCGGCGCATGTTCCGGGATCGCCTGCAGCAGGAAATCCGGCGAGCGCACCGCAACGCCAGCATGCTGGCCATTCTGTTCATTGACCTTGATCACTTCAAGGACGTCAATGATTCGTTCGGCCACGACCAGGGCGACCTGTTGTTGGTTGAAGCCGCCCGGCGCATTCAGGCCTGCGTGCGCGAATCCGACATTGTCGCGCGCATGGGCGGCGACGAATTCATCGTTGTCCTGCCCGACCTGACGGAAATCAGCCAGGTCACCCGCGTGGCCCAGAACCTGCTGAACACCCTGGGCCAGACTTTCCAGTTACCCAGAGGGAATGCCCATGTTTCGGGCAGCATCGGCATCACGATCTATCCCCATGATGCCGAAGACGAAATCACCCTGATCCAGAATGCCGATCAGGCCATGTATGCCTCCAAAACCCAGGGGCGCAACAATTTCAGCTTCTTCACGCAGACGATGCAGTCACAGGCGCAACAACGCATGCACTTGGCCACCGAACTGCGTCAGGCATTGGCAGACAATCAACTGTCGCTACACATCCAGCCGATCACCCGACCGGGACAAGCGCGACCGCTCAAAGCCGAGGCCCTGCTGCGCTGGCATCACCCGGAACTCGGTAACGTCCCGCCCGCGAGATTCATTCCCATTGCCGAGGAGACCGGGCTGATCATCGAGATCGGTGACTGGGTATTCAGACAGGCCGCCGATTTCCTCCGGCGCTGGCAGGAACAGCATCGGCGCTACGCCCCGTCGTCCGAGCAACTGCCACAGATCGGCATCAACCTGTCACCACAGCAACTGCTCGGCAGTAGCGACATGCAGGCCTGGGTCAGATATCTGGAAGCCATCGACCTGCCTCCCGACAGCATCGTCATCGAGATCACCGAAAGCCTGCTGCTTGAACGCAACCCCTGTGTGCTGGAAAAGCTCGCGCAATTACGTAACGGAGGCATGAAACTGGCGCTTGATGACTTCGGCACGGGCTACTCGTCGATAGCCTACCTCAAGAAATTCGAGGTCGACTTCCTGAAAATCGACCGCTCCTTCATCCTCGACATGGAAAACAACACCAACGACCAGGCCATCGTCGAGGCCGTCATCCTGATGGCGCACAAACTGGGCATCAGCGTCATCGGCGAAGGCGTGGAAAACGAAGGGCAACAGCAAATCCTGCTCGACTCCCGCTGCGACTTCCAGCAAGGCTACCTGTTCAGCCACCCGCTGCCCGAAGCGGAGTTTCTGGAGCGCTTTGCCAGCGCGTAAAATA
>CAYMYD010000139.1:4454-6691 GCA_964394535.1 uncultured Propionivibrio sp.
ATTTCATCCTCCGGGGTGGCCTGCGCCATGAAAGTCAGCCTGACGCCTCCGTGGTGGATTACAGCTTCGGCGCAGACTTCATCACCTGGTCAAGCTGTTCCTTCCAGCGCTTAACCTGCATCACCGTACCGTGACCGCCGGTCGTATCGCTTCCGGGGATGACGATTTCGCTGCCATTCTTGATGCGCTTCATCTCGCGCTCCATCAAGCCGAGCGAACGCGGATTTCTTTCGTCGTCCGCCGAGTTGATGACCAGCACCTGGGCCGTGATCTTTTCCAGATTCGGCGCGGCGTTGTAGTCGCGTGAGGAATCCCACTGGTAGATGTAGTCGTTGGCGTCGGCGTTGAACGGCGCGGCGAGACGCTTGGCCAGATACTCGTCAGCTTTCACACGGCTCGGCCCGGCCTTGTAGAGTGCCTGATCGCCGCCGTTGGTGCCCACGGCGAAGAACAGATAGGTGAGTTGGAAATTGCGCGGCTGCTTGCTGTAATTGCCGTCCATCCATTCAGGATCGCTCTTGATGGAATCGATCAGGAGGCGGCGCATCATCCAGTTGCGACCGGACATTTCGGTCGGGAACGAGGCCATCGGCACAGCAATGTCCATCATGCCGGGATATTTCGTCGCCCACAGCCAGGTGTGCATGCCGCCCATCGAGTTGCCCAGCACCAGGCGCAGATGCTTGATGCCCAGATGCTCGGTCACCAGACGATACTGGGCTTCAACCATGTCGTCGTAGTTGTAACGCGGGAACTTCATGCGCAGGCCGTCCGAAGGCTTGCTGGTTTTGCCGGTGCCGATCGCGTCGGGCAGGATGATGAAGTATTTGCTGGCGTCGAGCGGCTGCCCGGCACCAAACATTTCACCGGCAAAACCCGGCGTCAGCATGCTGCGTGCCGAACCGGTCGTGCCATGCAGCACCAGCACCGGCTCACCCGTCGGCTCGCCCACCGTGGTGTAGCTCACCCGCAGCTCCGGGAGCACTTCCCCGGACTGGAAGCGAAAATCACGCGCCACCCAGACCGACTCCTTGGGAGCCGGGTAGTCAGCCGCCATGGCCATCAGGGAACTCGTCATCATTACCAGTCCTGTCAGCAGTGTTTTGGAAATATTGGAAAATTGCATCACAGCCTCCTGAATTGTAAGTGGTGCCAAAAGGGTGCCAGTCATTCAGTACCCATGCTCACGGCAATTGCCACTTCGACGGGTTAAACCCCGTCTGTTTTTCGTCAACATCCGGCGAAGCCGCAAACCTCAACCAAACACAAGACACTGAACACTAAACACGGTTTTCCCCGCTTCTTGCAACAAAAGGTGAAGGCAGGAAAGGTGCAGTTGCACACCCTTCCTCCTTCGACCCCCCTCCCCGACCCTTGTTATTACTTCGCCAGATCGTCGTTGATGAAGTTGCGGATGATCGTTTCGAAATCGGCATCGCCCTTGAAGCCGAGGGCTGTGGCGCGATCCGTATTCCATGCGGCCGGCCAGCTGCCGACAATGCGTTGCACGGTTTCATCGGCTTCCCAACGAATCCGGGCAACGGCTTCCGGCCCGGCGACCTTGCCCAGCGCTTCGATCATTTCGCCGACCGAAACACTGACGCCGGGAAGATTCATCATGCGGTTCTGCGCGAAGCCCTCGCTCGGCGCATCGTGCGCATGAATCAGGCTTTCCACCGCCTGACGCGGCGACAGCAGCCACAGGCGGGTATCCGGGTGTGCCGGACAGACCGCTTCTTCCTTCTGCAGCGGCTCGCGGATGATGCCGCTGGCGAACGAGGAAGCCGCCTTGTTCGGCTTGCCGGGACGCACCGAAATGGTCGGCAGACGCAGGCCACGCCCGTCGATGAAACCCCGACGGCTGAAATCGGAAAGCATCAGTTCGCCGACTGCCTTTTCCATCCCGTAGGACGATTTCGGATTCAGCGCCGTATCGTCCTGGACGATGGCTGGCAAGGTGCCGCCATAGACCGCCACCGAGCTGGTGAACAGCAGTTTCGGGCAATGGCCCAAGGCGCGGCAGGTTTCGAGCAGGAGGCGGAAGGCATCGATGTTGATGCGCATCCCCAGGTCGAAGTCGGCTTCGGCCTGACTGCTGACCACAGCGGCCAGATGGAAGATCGAGCTTGTTTTCACATCGACAATCTGCTTGATCATCGCCGGGTCGGAAATGTTGCCGGTGACGACTTTCACTCGGGGATCGTCAAAGCCTTCCGCAGCCACCATGTCGAACAGCA
>CAYMYD010000140.1:0-6640 GCA_964394535.1 uncultured Propionivibrio sp.
CCGGAAAATCCCAACCAGTTGATCTTGTTCGATTAACGTTGGGACACTACTGGAGAGGTATGAAAAACAAATCGAACTCTTCAAAGAATGGGACAGTCGTTTTCAGGCGGCACTGGAAGCAAAAAAGGAACAGGGGACAATTTGTTTGTGAAACGTGCGGTGTGAAGTGCTAGGATTCGAGTATGGAAAAGAAAGTAAAAGTGATCATCGCCGAGACTGTCGGCATGAACGTGCCGATACTGGTACTGGCCTGCCTCGTTCCCAGCCGTCTCACCGTGCTGCTAGCGCTGGTTTTTCTGGCGGTCACCGCAGCGATCATGGCTACCAGTTGGTCAGCCTGGAAGCGCTATTTGCTGGTCAGCGTCGGTTACGGTGCGCTTGGCGCTGCGTTCGTCAGCGTTAATACAGGCGTGGGTGCAATATGGTCCCTGGGGATTTTTTCCCTGCTGGTGTCTGCGACTGTGGATTACATCTTCGATACGGGCTATTTCGACTTTGTTGAAAACATGACGTTTTCCAGTGGAAATAGTAATGGTAGCCTGGGCTTACTTAATTCTGGGTATCCTGTTGATCAGTCCGGTTTAGAGGAAGAACCAAAAACCTCTTCGGTCTGTATGAACTATTTAAGACCTCAATACGTTCTTAGGCATGATGATATTCCATTTGATTTTGAGTAAATTGTCTATTTGTTTCGTTCCTGTTTTCTTCTTTTGATTCAGATATCGTTTCCAACTGCTGCTGAACGGCAAATCGGGCAAATCGGGGACAGACCACGTTTTCCTTCATTGTTTATCATCAAACAAATCTCCTGAAAGTGCTTGCGGCGTGTTGCGCGGGCGTCCTGGTTTTCCGGGGGTGACGCGGCGGTTTAGGGCGGCGGCGATCTCCGCCGCAAAGCGGGCGTTGCCCAAGCAAATCGGGGACAGACCACGTTTTCCTCGCATTTGTAACAAATGATCTGTCCGGTTTAACTCTCGTGCTGAAGGAGGCATGAGTGGCATGGCGAACACCATGCACTCATTTCTGAAGCTGTTGAACCCACTCTCTGTTGGTGCATTTTAGTCAGGCGTTTTTCCGGTTTTCTTTGCGTCCTCTGCCCCTTTGCGCCTTTGCGGTGAAAGGCTTTCCCCTCACCGCACCCGGACGCTCAGTGTGAAATCTCGACGATTCCGCCAGGACGGGCGATTCCGCTGACGGTCTGGCCGGTGTTCGTGCGCACCTGTACCACCTGCCCTTCGGCGGCATTGTTCAGCGCCTTGCCGTCGCTGCTGACGGAAAAACCGGCTCCGGAAGAAACCGTCTTGACGTTCTGCCCCTGCTGAACCGCCCACGGGGCGATCAACTGGTCAGCGCGCAGGGGCTGTGCGGCGGCCAGGGTGCTTTTGAGGGTTTTCCCGGTCGCCTGTGCGGCATCGGTCAGGACGCTGGCAGGCAGATTGCACAGATCGCCGTGGCGCACGGCGACATCGGTGGACGTCAGCACACTGCCGCCCGGCAGCTGACGCGACGAAACCAGATAATTGCCGACAACGCTGAGCTGCACCGGAATGTAAACCGTCCAGTTGCCCGGCCCGAGACAGCGCACGCCGAGATTCGTCCGGCCCCACAACTGCCGCCCCGGCGGCACAAAAGGCTCGAAGGCGCTACAGGGGGCCAGGCGGGTCTGCGCATCAAGCGGAGAGATCGTGAAACTCACCTTGCCGGGAAGACCCTGCGTCTGGACGCGCAGGTAATCCTCGACCGCAGCGATCAGCGGAGACTGCTGCGCGAAAACCGGCGAAACCAGCAGGGCCAGCAGCGCGATGCAGGCCGAGCGGCGCAGTAGTCCGGGGAAGAAAATATTTGACATGCCGACATTCTGCCTGATTCAGGGCACAGAAAACAGATTACGAAAATCCGGTGCAATCCGGAGACACGATCTGTTGCTCCGCCAGACCGGCAAAAATTGCCGCCCGGCAACGGCCATTTCTGCCGGTTCGGTCGGAAGCATCGCCGGATTCGAGCTGGCACGATAATTGCATGAACAACGGGCATCGCAGCACACCACACAGGAAAGACCATGCAGAACCGTATCGACAATGTTCTCGCCTTCCAGGAAAAAGCCCTGGGATTGCGCGCCCATCGGCAGCAGGTACTGGCCGGCAATATCGCCAATGCCGACACGCCGAACTACAAGGCGCGGGATTTCGATTTCGCTTCGGCGCTACAAAGCGCCGTCGCCGGACGCAGTGACGGTGACCTGGCGCTGAGCAAAACCTCCACACGGCATCTGGACGGCGGCGCGGGCAGTGGCCCGGCCCGGCTGATGTACCGGGTGCCGACGCAGGGCGCGGTCGATGGCAATACCGTGGAAATGGACGTCGAACGCAGCGCCTTTGCTGAAAACGCCGTGCATTACGAAGCCGGCCTCTCCTTCATCACGGCGCGCATCAAAACCATGATGGCCGCCATACAAGGACAATAAACATGAGCATCTTCAACGTCTTCAATATCGCCGGCAGCGCCCTGACCGCGCAGTCGATGCGCCTCAACGCCGTGGCCAGCAACCTTGCCAACGTCGACAGCATCGCCGGGCCGGACGGCAAGCCCTATCGCGCCAAACAGGTGGTTTTCGAGGCCACGCCGATGCCGGGCGAAGCCGCGCAGGGGGTGCGCGTCAAACAGATCGTCGAGGACGCCAGCCCCGGCCGCATGATCTACGACCCGCGCAATCCGGCCGCCAACGAGGAAGGCTACGTGATGATGCCCAACGTCAGCGCGGTCGACGAGATGGTCAACATGATCTCCTCCTCGCGCTCGTACCAGACCAACGCGGAAGTGATGAATACCGCCAAGCAACTCTTGCTCAGAACCCTGACGCTGGGACAGTAAGCCCCAACGCCTGAAATCATTTACCGGAGAAACACATGTCAAGCGTTCAATCCACCACCGACAGAAACTACAACCCCTTTGACCTCATCAATGCGACTGGCCAACAGGACAAGTCGCTGACGGCCTCCTCGATCAAGGAACAGCAGGACCGTTTCCTCAATCTGCTGGTCACGCAACTCAAGAACCAGGACCCCTTGAACCCGATGGACAACGCCCAGATGACCAGCCAGCTGGCGCAGATGAGCACCGTTTCCGGCATCGAGAAGCTGAATGCCACGCTCAACACCCTGCTCGAAAACCTCGGCTACACCCAGTCGATGGAAGCCTCGGCGCTGATCGGCAAGAGCGTACTGGTCGCCGGTGATCAACTGACGCTGGGCGAAAACGGCGCTTATGGCGGCGTGAAACTGGAGGCCAACGCCGACAAGGTGATTCTGAAGATTCTCAACAGCGCCGGACAGGTGGTGCAAAGCCAGGATCTGGGCGCACGTGAGGCGGGCGTTTTCAACTTCGCCTGGGATGGCAAGGCCGACGATGGCTCAACCGCCGCGGCCGGAAACTACAAGTTCACTGTCGAGGCCGCGCAGGGCGGCAAACCGGTCAACGTTGGCGCACTGCAGCTTGGCATGGTTTCTGCTTTGGTTCGTTCAGGCAACAGCTTCCTGCTTGATCTCGGATCGCTCGGCAGGCTGGATTTCAAAGACGTTCAACAAATCATCTAGAAACAGGCAGGAGTAAAAAATGGCTTTCCAACAAGGTTTGAGCGGACTTAACGCTTCCTCGACGGCACTGGACGTCATCGGCAACAACATCGCCAACTCGTCGACGGTCGGTTTCAAGGCGGCGAACGCGCATTTTGCCGACGTCTACGCCAGCATGATGGCCGGTAGTGGCGCCTCGCAGATCGGCATCGGCACCACGGTCATGGCCATCCAGCAGGAATTCACCCAAGGCAACGTGACCACGACCAAGAATCCGCTGGACATTGCCATCAACGGTGACGGCTTCTTCCGCATGAGCAATCAGGACACCATCACCTTTTCGCGCAACGGGCAGTTTCACGTCGACAAGAACGGCTACATCATCGATGACCGGGCACGTCGGCTGACCGGCTATCCGGCGGATGCGAACGGCAAGGTCATTCAGTCGGCCCCGCAGGAGCTGCAACTGTTTGCCGGCAACCAGCCCCCGGTAGCAACGGGTACCAGCGGCGGCGCCTTTCAGGGGGTCCGGGCCAGCTTCAATCTGGATTCACGGAAAGACATCATCACCAACGGCGGCGCAACCGCTTTCGCCCCCAACAATGTCAACAGCTACAACTGGTCAACCTCGACCTCGATCTTTGATTCGCTGGGCAACCCCCATACATTGACGTTTTATGCGTCAAAACGAACCGTCTCGGCCGCCAACAGCACCTGGGACATGAATTTCACCGTCGATGGTGCCGCCACGAACCCGGCGAACATGACGTTAACCTTTGACACCTCAGGAAGACTCACAGCCCCTGCCACCCCCAGCAACCTGAGCTTCGCTCCCGGCAACGGCGCGGCTCCCCTGAACTTTCCGGTCAACTTCGCCGGCACGACCCAGACCGGCAGCCTCTTTGCCGCCAACAGTCTTGAACAGGACGGCTATACCACCGGACGTCTGATCAATGTCAGCGTGGCCAAGGATGGCGTCATTCGCGGCAACTACAGCAACGGCCAGGCCCGTGACATGGGACAGGTGGTACTGGCCGGCTTCACCGACCCGAATGGCCTGATGTCGCTCGGCGGCAACCAGTGGGCGGAAACCGCCACCTCCGGGCCACCCCTGGTCGGCATCCCGACCAGCGCCAAGCTTGGCGTACTGCAATCGGCAGCGGTTGAAGAATCGAACACCGACCTCACCGCCGAACTGGTCAAGATGATCGTCCAGCAACGCAATTACCAGGCCAACGCACAGACGATCAAGACGCAGGATCAGATCATGCAGACGCTGGTGAATCTGCGCTAAACCCGTGAAACATGAAAGGTGAAACGTGAAATGTGACGGGATCGCGAAGCTTGATGGCCGGTGCAACACGACCGGCTTTCCCCCTTCTCCCCTCTCCCCCTTCTCCGGATAAACCATGGACCGCCTGATCTACACCGCCATGACCGGCGCCCGCCATACCTTCCTGCAACAGGCCGGGGTGGCGCACAACCTGTCGAATGCCTCGACGATCGGCTATCGCTCGATGGAACACAAGTTCCGCGCCGCACCGGTACAGGGCGAGAAGATCGCACCGACGCGCGCTTTCGTCGTCGATGCTTCGGTCGCCGACACCTTCGACCAGGGGCCGATGATGGCCACCGGGCGGCCGCTGGATGTGGCAGTACATGGCGCCGGGTGGATTGCTGTGGAAGCCCCCGATGGCAATGAAGCCTATACCCGCGCCGGCAATTTCCAGGTCAACGTCAACGGCCAGTTGCAAACAGCGGGTGGCCTGAATGTCCTCTCCGACGGCGGCCCGATCGGCATTCCGCCGGACAACAGCATCACCATTGCGCCGGATGGCACGGTATCGGTCGTTCCGCTCTATGGCACGCCGAACAACACCAATGATGTCGGGCGCATCAAGCTGGTGAATCCGCCGGAAGACCAACTCGTGCGCGGCAATGACGGCCTCTTTCGCCTGAAAAGCGGCCAGCCCGCCGACACCGACGAAAACGTCCGTCTGGCCACGGAAACTCTGGAAGGCAGCAACGTGAACCCGGTCGACGCGATGGTCAACCTGATCACCCTGGCGCGTCAGTTCGAAATGCAGATCAAGATGCTGCAAACCGCCGACGCCAACGCCAGCAAGGCCGGACAGATTCTTTCGATGAACCGCTAACTCTCATGATGCACATTGCCACACACCGAATGATGAAAAACATCCCCTGTAGGAGCGGTTTTAGCCACGATGCAGCGTGTCCGCGATGCAATCGCCCAATCGCGGCTAAAGCCGCTCCTACAGAAACTGTGAGTCTTTCTGCTTTCACGCTAAAGGAAACCCCATGATTCGCTCCCTCTGGATAGCCCGTACCGGACTCGACGCCCAGCAGACGAGCATGGACGTGATCGCCAACAACCTGGCCAACGTCAGCACCAATGGCTTCAAGCGCGCGCGGCCGATTTTTGAAGATCTGCTCTACCAGACCCTGCGTCAGCCCGGCGCACAATCCTCGCAATCGACGAAGATCCCGAGCGGTCTGCAACTCGGTACTGGCGTCCGCCCGGTGTCGACCGCGCGCATTCATACGCAGGGCGCAATTCAGCGCACCGGCAACAGCCTGGACGTGGCCATCGACGGCCCCGGTTTCCTGCAAATCGCCCTGCCGGACGGCACCACGGCCTACACCCGGGACGGTTCCTTTCACAAGGATGACCAGGGGCAGGTGGTCACGTCGAGCGGCTACCCGCTGGAACCCAGCATCACCATCCCCGACAACACCATTGCCATCACGATCTCCAGGGATGGCATCGTCTCCGTAACCCAGGCCGGGAACACAGCACCCACCCAGGTGGGCACGATTCAACTGGCGACCTTCGTCAACGTTGGCGGCCTTCTGAGTGTCGGCGAAAACCTGTTTCTGGAAACCGCCTCCAGCGGCGCACCAACGCCCAACACCCCCGGCCTCAACGGCGCGGGCATTCTCAACCATCAATATGTCGAAACATCCAACGTCAATGTCGCCGAAGAACTGGTCAGCATGATCCAGACCCAGCGCGCCTACGAACTGAATTCCAAGGTGGTGAGCACCTC
>CAYMYD010000141.1:0-6584 GCA_964394535.1 uncultured Propionivibrio sp.
GCCAAACCGCTGATCGTGCTGATGCACGGCGACTGCAAGGTGTCGACCAAGGAACTGGCGCGGCAGGCTAGCTGCAAGAAGATCGAACCCTGCCAGCCGGACGTGGCGAACCGGCATACCGGCTTCCTTGTCGGCGGCACCAGCCCTTTTGGCACCAAACGCAGGATGCCGGTCTATCTCGAAAAAAGCATCCTGGATCTGCCGCTCATCTACATCAACGGCGGGCGACGTGGCTTTCTCGTTGGCATCACGCCGCAGGCCCTGGTGCAGGCGCTCTCGCCACAGCTCGTCGAAGTTGCGTTGAAATAAGCTCAGCCGCGCTCGCCGCGTTCGATGCTCACACCGGCCCGACGGACGCCACCCATCACCCCCAGCTTGGCAACGGAAACCTGTATCCATTTCGCGCCAAAATCCCGCAGTAGCAGGTTGGCGATGTGTTCGGCCAGCTTTTCCAGCAAGCGGAAATGTTGCGCTGCCAGATCGGTGCGAATCCGCTCGACAACGGCCGCATAGTCAATGGTGTCGCGAATATCGTCACTCGCTCCGGCACCCGCTGTTGAGGTGCCAATCTGCAGGGAGATTTCGATGGTCTGCGGCAATGTCTGTTCGCGCGGGTAGATACCGATCAGCGTGGAAATGCGCAAGTCGTCGATGAAAATGATGTCCATACGGCAGAATGAAATCTCTCAGTGTAAGATTACGGCTCGGCATTCTAACTCACGAAACCTCATGCCTGCCTATCTCCTCTTTCCGCTGGCCATCGTCGCCGCCTACCTTCTCGGTTCGGTTCCGTTCGCCATCATTTCCAGCAAAATCTTCGGCCTGGCCGACCCACGCAGCTACGGTTCGAAAAACCCCGGTGCGACCAACGTACTGCGCAGTGGCAACAAGCTGGCGGCCCTGCTGACCCTGATTGGCGATAGCGCCAAAGGCGCAGTAGCCGTACTCATCGCCCAGTATTACGGAGGAACAATGGCCTCCGGACAGGCGCTGATCGTCGTCGTTGCGCTAGCCGTTTTCTTTGGCCACCTTTATCCGCTCTTTCTCGGCTTCAAGGGCGGCAAGGGCGTGGCCACGGCAGCCGGTATCCTGCTGGCGATCGATCCCCTCCTCGGGCTGGTGACGCTGGCGACCTGGCTGTCCATCGCCTTCATCTTCCGTTACTCCTCCCTGTCGGCTCTGGTCGCGGCGACGGTGGCTCCGGTCAGCGCCGTGCTGATGTGGGGTGCCGACATGCGCCTGTGGGCTGTCGCCACCATCGCCTTCATCCTGATCGGCAAACACTGGCAAAACCTGCAACGCCTGATGGCTGGTACCGAACCGAAAATCGGCGGGAAGAAGAAGGACGCGTAAGCGCTTTCAGAATTGCAGCGGCCAGCGTGGCTTGACGGCAAAGGCACCGGCAGGTTTGAGCGACTGACCGGCGCGGTAACGCAGGCCGCCGACCAGCGCGATCATCGCGCCGTTATCAGTGCAGAATTCCAGTTCGGGGTAGAAAACTTCAATTTTGGCCTTGGCCGCGCCCGCATCGAGTTGGCGGCGCAGTTCGCGATTGGCACCAACCCCGCCCGCCACCACCAGTCGCCGCAAGCCGCTGTCGCGCACGGCGCGGAGCGCCTTCCTGACCAGCACTTCGACAATGGCCTGCTGGAAGCCGTGGGCAATATCGGCGCGTTGCTGGGCATCCGGTTCGCCGATTTCCCGCACACGGGTCAATACAGCAGTTTTGAGGCCGCTGAAGCTGAAGTCGAAATCGCCGGAATGCAGCATCGGGCGCGGCAATTTGACCGCCTCCGGCCGCCCCTGCGTCGCCATTTCCGAGAGAGCTGCTCCCCCCGGGTAGGGGAGTCCAAGCAACTTGGCCGTTTTGTCGAAGGCTTCGCCTGCGGCGTCATCGAGCGTTTCGCCGAGCAGTTCATACTGACCCACCCCGCTGACACGCATCAACTGGCTATGCCCGCCGGAAACCAGCAGGGCGACGAAGGGAAAGGTCGGTGGCCGACTCGACAGTAGCGGCGAGAGCAAATGCCCTTCGAGGTGATGCACCGGCAACACCGGAATCCCCAGCGCAGCGGCCAGCCCTTCGGCAAAGGAAGCACCGACCAGCAGCGCCCCGGCCAGACCCGGCCCTTGCGTGTAGGCAATCGCGGCGAGTTCGTTTAGCGAGCGCCCGCTCTCCTGAAAAACCTTTCTCAGCAAGGGAACCGTTCGTCGGATATGGTCACGCGAGGCGAGTTCGGGAACCACGCCGCCGTAATCCTGATGCATCAGGATTTGCGAGTGCAGGGCATGCGCCAGCAGGCGCGATTCGGCGGCGTCGTAAAGCGCGACGCCGGTTTCGTCACAGGAGGATTCGATTCCGAGGATCAGCATGGGCGGCATTTTACCCGCTTCGCCCGTCGGTCATCCCGCTGAGGTTTTCAGATTCAGTCAATCGCCAGCGCCCGGCGCTCGATCTCGATTTTCGCCATGAAACGCTGGATGGTCGTTTCGGCGGCGGAACTCAGCTTGGGGAAGCTACAGCCAACGTGCCAGATTGGTTTATCCTGACGGCTTTGCGTGGCCAGAATGTAACGCACTTCAAGCACCACACGCAGCAGGCCCGATTCGCGCAGGTCGAGCACGCATTCATCAAGTCGCCGCATCGTTTCAAGAGGTGGTTCCTCGGTAAACAGGAAGCCGACGCCGCCGACGGAAATGTCGTAGATCGGCAGGGCAAGCTCCTTGGGCGGGTCTTCGAGTTGAATACGGCACAGATAGGGCTTGGTCATCGGCAACTGCAACCGGAAGGTGTCGCGCCGTTGCAGACGTAGCAGCGAGTCCGGAACAGCCACCGCGAAAACCTGCTCGCCAGAGGGCAGTTTGACCAGCTTGGGGCGATCGCCCGTAAATTGCGTGCGGATTCCGCCCGCATTGCCGACAAACTGGCAGCGGCTGGAATTCAGGAATGCGCGGTTGGTCTCCTCGCTTCCTCCCCGGTCGAAATAGAGCGTCGTGTCATCCGCAGAAATGTCGATCAGGACGGACAGGAAGCTCTCCCGCCCCTCGTCAAAAATGACGGAGACGCGCGGACTCTGCCGGATCAGTGAACGGATCTGGAAAAGGATTTCGCGTTTCCCGGTCAGGGTGCAGCGTTCAATTTCTTCTTCGGAATAGGAGGAACTCATCGGATAAGCGGCAGCACAATGTTCAGTTTTGTGAATCCTAACGGGGAAACAGTTTTTTTGCCACTCTTGTCACTTTGAACTAGACAAAAACCAGCGTCCACAGTTTCCTCACCGTTTCAATTTGCCGTATCCAGGCGTCCCTTTCGACCTGATTGCTGGTGATGCCTTCGAGGCGCAGGGCGTGCTGGGTGCGGCGGTATTCGCGGTAAATATCGCGCACCGGTTCGGCCAGTTCGCCCGGAATCAGCCCCAGTTCGGCGGCGATGCGCAGGAGGGCGATGTTGCCGAGATTGCCGCAGAGCCGTTCATGGGCGTGCGCGTGACCGAGCACCAGATACTGGACGATGAATTCGACATCAACGAGACCGCCCGGATCGTGCTTGATGTCGAACAGGTCTTCACTACGCGAGGCGTGGGCTTCGAGCATGCGCGCACGCATGGTCAGCACCTCGTCCTTCAGTTTGTCCAGCGGCCGATGCTGGCGCAGGATGTCGACGCGCAAGGCTTCGAAACGTGCGCCAAGCGCCGCATCCCCGGCACAGAAACGGGCGCGGGTCAGTGCCTGATGTTCGAACACCCAGGCTTTTTCGCGCAGATAGTCCTGGAAGGCATCGAAATTATTGACCAGAATCCCTGAATCGCCGTCCGGGCGCAGGCGGTAATCGGTTTCAAAGAGTATTCCGGCAGAGGTCCGTGTCGCCATCCAGTTGCCCATGCGCCGCACCAGACGGGCGTAAAGCTCGCTGCTGTCGCTGGCCGGATCGTCGTGCAGGAACACCAGGTCGAGATCCGAGCCGTAACCCAGCTCCTTGCCGCCAAGCTTGCCGTAGGCGATGACGGCAAATTTTGGCGGCTGTTCCGGTTGCGGGTGGCGGCTCTTGAGCTTTTCCCAGCACAGCTCAAGCGTGGTCTGGACAACGATGTCGGCGAGTTCGGTGAGATGGTCGGCCAACCGTTCGAGGGTTTGCAGCCCGGCGATGTCCTGCGCCAGCAGGCGGAACACCTGGGCGTGATGCACCTCGCGCAACACGTCCATTTCGCGCTCGGTATCGCCCGCCACGTCGGCCAGACGCTGCTGCATCCCGGCGCGGAAGCCCTCCGTGTCGGTTGCTATGTCATAGAGACCGGGGTCCAGCACTTCGTCGAGCAGGATCGGGTGCTGCGTCAGGTAATTGGCGGCCCAGGCCGAACTGCTGATGATCCCGGCCAGTTTGCCGAGCATCTGCGGATACTGCTGCAGCAAGGCAAGGTAAGCGCCACGACGGAGAATCGTTTCAAGAAAATCGAGGCTGCGCCGCCAGGTGAGGTCGGGCTTTTTCGTTGTCGCCACCGCTTCGATCAGGCGCGGCGCCAGCGAATCCAGACGCTCGCGATTTTCGGCCGGAAGCTGCTGATATTTGCTGCTCTGGCGGAAACGGCGCAGGCTTTCCAGCATCGCCTTGGCCTGTCGGAAACCCAGCGCGCCCACAGTTTCCAGCGCTTCATCGGCATCGATCTGTTCCAGCCACAGATCGGTCAGGGCGTGTTCGCCATCGTCCGGACCTTCAAAAACCGCCTCGAAATGCCGGGCGACCCGCTCGCGGTGCGCGTCGATCATGTCGAGCAATGTTGGCCAGCTGCTGAACCCCATCGACACGGCAATCTGCTGCCGTTCGGCCTCGCCGGTCGGCAGGCGGTGTGTCTGTGCGTCATCGACGTACTGCAGGCGATGTTCGAGGCGGCGCAGAAAGCGATAGGCCACCATCAGCTCCTCGCCACTGCCGGGGGTCAGCAGGCGTCGCTCGACCAGCAGCGGCAACACCTTCAGCGTTGGTCGCACCTGCAGGGCGACATCGCGCCCGCCACGGATCAACTGAAAAACCTGGGCGATAAACTCGATTTCCCGAATCCCGCCGGGGCCGAGCTTGATGTGATCGGCCTTGTCCTTGCGCAGCACTTCGCGGCGAATCTGTGCGTGCAGGTCGCGCATGGCGTTGATTGCGCCGAAATCGAGATATTTTCGGTAGATGAAGGGAGCAACGATCTTTCTCAGCACCTCGACCCATTCACGCTGGCGGTTTTCACCGGCGTTCATCACCCGCGCCTTGATCCAGGCGTAGCGCTCCCATTCACGCCCCTGCGCGATCAGATAGTTTTCCAGCGAAACGAGCGAGCTGACCAGTGGCCCGGAATCGCCGTTCGGACGCAGGCGCATGTCAACGCGGAACACCTGCCCGTCACCGGTGATTTCGTCGAGCGCGGCAATCAGCCGCTTGCCGAGGCGGGCGAAGAAGTCATGCACTTCGATACGTCGCCCGCCGTCCGCTGTCCCGGCCGTTTCCTCTACCTCGGGATAAACGAAGATCAGGTCGATATCGGAAGAAACGTTCAACTCGCGCCCGCCGAGCTTGCCCATGCCGATCACCATCAGCCGCTGTGGCTGGCCGTTGTGGTCGAGCGGTTCACCAAAATTTTCCACCAACTGGCGGTGCAGGAAGGCCAGCGCGTGGTTGACGCAGAAATCGGCCAGCAGGGTCATCGTTTCGATGACCTCTTCCAACGGCGCCAGTCCGGCCAGATCGCGCACGATCAAGCAGGCCATGATGCGCTGGCGCAAACGGCGCAACACCTGTTTCAACTGTGCATCGTCGCTCAATGAAGCGCCGGACAGCAACTCGTCGAGCGCGGTGCGCAGGGTAGGCAGATCGAGTGCCTGTTGCCAGTGCGCGTTCAACCACGGCACCAATTCAGGCTGCGCAGCAAGCAACTGGCGCAGATAGCGGCTATGCGCCAATGCAGGCTGCCATTCGGCAGGGAAGGGGGGCAGGCCGGGTTCGTTCATGTTTTACCTCAACGCGCCCAGTCTGTCGATTCAGGTGGGTTTTCGCGTGTAATCAGCAGGGGTGTAATGAGTTCCTCACGATGGGTGGGAGTCTCGTTACGCAGCAGGGCGTAGCCGGTTTCGACCGCTTTTTGTGCCAGGGTGTCGGGGCTTTGCGTGACGGAAGCGGCGATCAGCGAATCGGCTTCACGCAGCCGCTGGCGCACTTTGGGCGAACCGTCGATACCCACGATAAAGAATTCCCTGCGTCCGGCCTGGCGTGCAGCTTCCTCGACACCCAGGGCGGTCGGGTCGTTGATGGCGAACACCGCGTCAATCTGCGGGTAGATCGTCAGCAGATCGGTCATGCGGGCAAAAGCGCCTTCAAAGTTGCCACCGCCGTTGCGGTTGGCCGACAGCACCTGGATTCCCGGTGCGGCCTCAAGCTGTGGCAGACAGCCGGCAACGCGGTCGGTAATTGCCGATACCGGTGGCCCAGAAACAATGACCACCTTCCCCTTGCCATTGAGCTTGCGCACGATGTGCTGACAGGCCAATACCCCGGCTTGCACGTTGTCGGTGGTGAACGTGGCGTCGGCTCCGGCAGCGCGAACATC
>CAYMYD010000142.1:0-4513 GCA_964394535.1 uncultured Propionivibrio sp.
GTCACCGGCCTCTATTTTTACGACAATCAGGTGGTTGAACTGGCCAAAACCGTCAAACCCTCGGCGCGTGGCGAACTGGAAATCACCGACCTCAACCGGCTCTACCTGCAACAGGGCAGTTTGAGCGTCAAGACCATGGGGCGCGGTTACGCCTGGCTCGATACCGGCACGCACGAGTCGATGCTCGAAGCCAGCCAGTTCATCAGCACCATCGAGAGTCGTCAGGGCCTGAAGGTCGCCTGCCCCGAAGAAATCGCCTGGCGCAATGGCTGGATCGACGATGCTCAACTGGAAGACATGGCGATGCTGCTGGCCAAGTCGGGTTACGGCCAATACCTCAAGGGATTGTTGCGCGACAAGGTGTTTGCATGAACATCGTCACCACCCGCCTTCCCGAAGTCCTGATCATTGAACCGAAAGTGTTTGGTGACGAGCGTGGTTTCTTTTTTGAGAGCTTCAACCAGCGTGCCTTCGATGAGGCGACCGGACTGAGCCTCCCCTTTGTTCAGGACAACCATTCAAAAAGCGCAAAAAACGTTCTGCGCGGCCTGCATTACCAGTTGCCACCGCAGGCACAGGGCAAGCTGGTGCGCGTTGTTGCCGGTGAAGTGTTTGACGTGGCCGTGGATATCCGCCGCGATTCGCCGAATTTTGGCCAGTGGACGAGTGCCGTGCTTTCGGCGGAAAACCGGCGTCAGTTGTGGATTCCACCGGGTTTCGCGCACGGCTTTCTGGTCTTGAGCGACAGCGCCGAATTTCTCTACAAAACGACGGATTACTACGCACCCGCACTGGAGCGCTGCATCCGCTGGGACGATCCGGCGCTGGCGATTAACTGGCCCTTGTCGGCAGCGCCGGTGCTGTCAGCCAAGGATCAATGCGGGGTCGCTTTCGACAGCCTGCGTGCCGGAGAGGTGGCATGATGCAGGAAACCACACTCGGCGACGAACTTCCTTCCGGCTGGTACGTCGCCTACACCCGCCCCCGGCAGGAGGCGCGCGCACAGGAAAACCTGCAAAATCAGGGGTTTGACTGCCTGCTGCCGACACTGGCCGCCGACCGCTTGCGCGGCGGGAAGCGGATTCAGGTTCAGGAGCCGCTGTTTCCGCGTTATCTGTTCGTCTGGCTGGAAGCCGGGCAGAACAAATGGCCGGTGATCCGCAGTACGCGTGGCGTGGTTCGTCTAGTTGAATTCGGCGGGCAGCCGGCGCGGGTTTCGACGGCACTGATCGACGCCCTCAAGGAACAGCCCGCGCCGGGCAAACCCCTGTTTGAACCGGGCGATCACCTGAAAGTGGTGGAAGGGCCCTTTACGGGCATTCAGGCCGAACTGCTGCGCGTCTACGAAATGCCTGACGGCGAAGCACGGGTGATGGTGCTCATGGAGATCATGTCCCGACCGCAGCAGGTCAGCCTGCCGGCAAGCATCGTGCGCCAGGTCAAGTAGCGCCTGAAATCCTCACCGCAAAGGCGCAAAGGTACAAAGATCGCAAAGGAAACAAAAGGCCGCTGTATCCATAAGCCCTGAAAAGCCCGCCACAGAGGCACAGAGGGGGCACAGAGAAAGGCGAAAAACAAAAGCTTGTCTCTGTGTTTTCTCTGTGACTCCGTGTCTCTGTGGTGGATGTTGCATTTTTTCCTCATGCCTGAGAAGTTGCGTTTTTCTTTGCGTCCTTTGCGCTCTTTGCGCCTTTGCGGTGAATAACAGAGGTTCAGGTAGAACGCATCACGGCTTCGATTTCGGCCACGGTTTTGGGCGGATCGGTATAAACCTCGGCACCGCTGGCCGTGACCAGCACATCATCCTCGATACGGATGCCGATGCCGTGCAGGGCCTGCGGCACGTCCGGCGACGGGCGAATGTACAGACCCGGCTCGACGGTCAGCGTCATGCCGGCCTGCAATGGAATCCAGGCGTCGTCCCGTGTCTTGTAAGCACCGGCATCATGTACATCGAGGCCCAGCCAATGGCCGGTGCGGTGCATGTAGAACGGCTTGTAGGCTTCGCTTTCGATCAGTCCGTCGACGCAGCCGTGCAGCAGGCGCAGATCGACCATGCCCTGTACCAGCACCCGCAGCGCGGCATCGTGATAGGCATTGAACGGCACGTCCGGACGGATGGCGGCAATCGCCGCTGCCTGTGCCGCCAGCACGATTTCGTAGGCATCGCGCTGGGCGGCGCTGAAGCGTCCGTTGACCGGGAAGGTACGGCTGACATCGGCCGCATAAGCCGCCTGCTCACAACCGGCGTCGATCAGGACCAGCGCACCATCCGGCAAGGGCTTGTCGTTTTCGATGTAGTGCAGCACGCAGGCGTTGGCGCCACCCGCAACGATGGGCAGGAAGGCGTGCCCGCTGCAGCCCTGGCAACGGAATTCATGGCTGATTTCGGCCTCCAGGGCGTATTCGGCCAAGCCGGGACGGCAGGCGCGCATGGCGCGGGTATGGGCTGCCGAGGTGATCGCGGCGGCACGGCGCATCAGGGCGATTTCATGCGCATCCTTGATGAGGCGCCAGCTATCGAGCAGTGCGCGCAGGTCGTTGATTTGTGTCGGCGCCTGCTTTCCGGCGCGGCCCTGGCTTGATACAAACTCGCGCGCCTTGCTGATTTTTGCGTCCCAGACAGCGTTCTGGCCGAGGGCGAAATGGAGTGTCGGGCGGTTGGCGAGCAGATCGGGCAGCTTCTGCTCGAACTCGTCTATCGGCCAGGCTTCATCAAAGCCGAAGGCTTCGCAGGCCGCCGCCGGGCCGTAACGGAAACCATCCCAGATTTCACGCTCCACATTCTTTTCACGGCAGAACAGCAGGGCGCGGGCATCCTTGCCGCCGAGCAGCACGATCACCGCGTCCGGTTCCGGAAAACCGGAGAGATACCAGAAATAGCTGTCGGGACGATAGGGGTACGGCGTATCGCGGTTGCGCAGGACTTCTGCGGCCGTGGGAATGATGGCCACGCCATCGCCGATCTGCTCAAGCAGGCGCTGACGACGAGAAAGGAAGGGCTGGTGGTTCATTGGTTCGTAACTTCTTGCGGAGAAAAAAGGATTATCCCGGAAAGTCGGCGCTTATACCTTGGCGAACCCGGTTTTTCCACAAGATTATCTTCCCTGATCGGTTTTTACCTTGCCTTTCCGGTTCCGGCCTGTCCGGTTTCGGTTTAATATGTCGCGTGTGCAGGCAGCGTTTCTTCGGGGGCTGCGTGGCTGTTTCCAACTGCTAACAGGAGAACAAGGCAAATGAGTATTAGCGAACAGGTCAAGACCAATCTTGAACACGGCAAGAAGCTGGTCAAGGAAAACCTCGAACACGTCAGGGAAAACCTTGAGCACGGCAAGGAACTTGTCAAGGAAAACCTCGAATACGGCAAGGAACTCGTGGAGTCCGGTCTCGAAGGAGCCAGCGAGGCGCGCCGGGCAGTGCTTGCCGCCGAGGAAACCGCCAACATTCTTTCCGTTGCCGCAGAAAAATCCTGGCAGGCGGCAAGCTTTGGCGTGCTCGTCGGTGCGGTTGTCGGTGCGCTGGTTGATGACCGCAAGCCCGTCCGTGGCGTGATCGCTGGCGGCATCCTCGGTGCGCTGATGGGCTATGGTGGCAGTTTCGCCTGGCAGACCCGTCCGCTGACCCTGGCCATGGCCCGTCAGGCGGGAAGGCGCATCGGTAACACGCGTGATCGCCACTGGCTGGATCGTAACCCGATCAACTACGGCTGATCCTGGCGAAGCAGAAGGGAGCATTCCCCTTCTCTTGCCGTCGTTTTCATCTTCTGCCTGCTTGCAGAGAAAAACCATTACCGCCCGGTCACTGCGTTGGTGCTGGCTGCTGTTCTACAGCCTGTGCAGCATGCCGGTCTGGGCACAGGCCGGGATCGTCGTTACCGATGACCTCGGCACGACGCTTCGCCTTGAGCGCCCGGCACAGCGCATCGTCACGCTGGCGCCCCACCTGACCGAAACCCTGTTTGCCGCCGGAGCCGGAGAACGACTGGTCGGGGCGGTGGCGTTCAGCGATTATCCGGAAGCGGCCAAAAAGGCGGCCAGCGTTGGCGGTTATTCACAGCTTGATCTGGAAGCCATTACCGCCTTGAGGCCGGATCTGATCATCGCCTGGCATAGCGGCAATGCGCCGAAACATATCGACAAACTGCGTGCGCTCGGTCTGCCGGTCTACGTTTCGCAACCACAGCACATCGACGACATCGCCAGCGAAATCGAGCGCCTCGGTCGGCTGGCCGATAGCGAGACGACTGCCCGGATGGCGGCAAAACATTTCCGCGAACGTTTGCTGCAATTGCGGCAGCGTTACGCTGACCGTCCGCCGGTACGGACTTTCTATCAGGTATGGAATCAGCCGCTGACCACGGTTGGCGGGCGGCAAATCATTTCCGATGTCATCCGCCTGTGCGGTGGCGAGAATGTATTTGCCCGGCTTGATTCATTGGCCCCGACGCTGAGCGAGGAGGCGGTGCTGGCGGCCAATCCGGAGGTGATCGTCGCCAGCGGCATGGACGCCGCAC
>CAYMYD010000142.1:4613-6481 GCA_964394535.1 uncultured Propionivibrio sp.
GCGGTGCTGGCGGCCAATCCGGAGGTGATCGTCGCCAGCGGCATGGACGCCGCACGGCCCGAGTGGCTTGATCGCTGGCGGCGCTGGGGAAGCTTGCTGGCCGTGACGCGGGACAATCTCTTTTTTGTTCCGCCCGATCTGATCCAGCGCCATACACCACGTCTGCTCGACGGTGCCGAACGCCTGTGCCGACAGCTTGAGACTGCCCGTTCGCGGCGGCCTTAGCCAGGTTTCCTCAGAAGACGAACTTGCTGCGTTTCGGTGCGTTGAGTAGCGGTGCGAGCAGCGTTTCGAGCACATTGGCCGTCGTAAAGCTGTCTTCACCGGTGCGCGTGACGAGTTGCATCACCATGACCGGTGCTTCGCCGACAACGGCGATCAGCCGACCACCGACTTTCAACTGGCGTAGCAGCGTATCCGACAGGCGAGGGGTCGAACCCGAGAGCACAATGGCGTCGTAAGGTGCCTTGGCCGACCAGCCCTGAACGGCATCGCCAGTTTCGACAAACACATTGACGACCCCGGCGCGTTGCAGGTTGCTGCGCGCCAGTTCGGCCAGCCGCGGGTCGATTTCCACGCTATGCACGAATTCGGCCCGGGTCGCCAGCAGTGCGGCCATGTAGCCGCTGCCGCTGCCAACTTCCAGCACCTTGTCGGTGTTGCGCAAGGCCAACTCCTGAAAGATGCGGGCTTCGAGGCGCGGGGGCAGCATCGACTGGCCGGGGCGGGCGTCCGGTAACAGCGGAATTTCAACATCGGCAAAGGCCAGGTCACGGTGCGCCGCCGGAGCGAAGTCATCACGCCTGAGCAGGGCCAGATGCTGGAGCACCTCGGTGTCGAGCACGTTCCACGGGCGAATCTGCTGTTCGATCATGTTGAAGCGTGCCTGGTCGCGATTCATTGCTGTTGTTGTCATGATGTTCCCCGAAGCAAAAACGATGAGGAATTATACGCGAGAAAGCGCGTCATTCCTTGCGCAAACCACTGGCCAGAATATCGGACAGGTTGGACAAAAAGAGTTTCGGTTCGCTCATCGGTCCGCAGTCGCACAATGAGTGTCGCCAGACCGCCATCATCAGGATCGGCAGGATGATTGCATCGACGGTCGCCTTGACATCCAGCGGACGAAACTCCCCCCGGCTGATTGCGCGTTCCACCACCTTGAGCAGTTGCAGGCGGCTCCGGTGAATCACCTTGTCGTAGTAAAACTGCGCGATTTCCGGGAAGTTGCGGGCTTCCGCGACAACCAGCTTGGTCAGCCCATCCAGCGAGGTGTCGACGACATGCGCCCACAGGTTGGTCACCAATTGTCGGATCAATGTCTCGGAGTTGCCTTCGTGCGTGGCGATCAAATGATCGGCAGCGTCAAGGATCGGCACCACGCCTTCTTCGATGACCGATTGAAACAGGGCGAGCTTGCTGTCGAAATAGAGGTAGAGCGTTCCTTTGGAGACGCCAGCTCGTGCGGCCACATCGTCCAGGCGGGTGGCCGCGAAGCCTTTCTCGACAAAAAGCTCGAGCGCGGCGGCCTGTAGCTCGCCGGGGCGGGCTTCCTTACGGCGTCTGCGTGGGGCTCGGGCGTGCCGGGCAGCTTCGTTTTCTGATACGGGTGATGCAGTTTTTTTTATGACCATGACCGGATTCCCTGACTTTCATGACGTGAAGCCTGGTGAAGATCAGCCCCTGATTTGCGTCATGATTGTCGTTGTTGTGGGACTGCCATGGCTGAATGGTAGTGTTTTTGTCAGAATTTGAACAGTCTGTTTGCGCAGAAGAAGTGTCGAAAATTATCCGCCGCCTGCCCCGTAATGCCACTGTTTCTGCCAGGCGGCATTGACCATGTTCGGGTATTCGGGCTTGCCCAGGCT
>CAYMYD010000143.1:0-6461 GCA_964394535.1 uncultured Propionivibrio sp.
GTGGCGGTACCGCTGGTGACAAGCACCACGTCCGCAGCCATCATCGCTTCATGAGCGTGACCAAACAGCAGGCGGATCGGCAGTTCGCGGGCCTGACAACGGTACAGGGCGGCTTCAAACTGGATGCGTGTCTCGCGCGTGGCCAGTGGCACCAAAAAGATCGCCCCCGGTTCCCGTTGATGGATCTCGCGCATGGTGGCGATGAAGGTGTCGGCCATGTAGTCGAGTTCGGACTGGCGACTGCCGGGCAGGACGGCAAACACCGGCGTTTGCGCCGGTAACTCGAGAATTTCCCTGGCCTGCACCCTGCCGTCTTCCAGCGGCAGCATGTCGGCCAACGGATGGCCGACGTAGCTCACCGGAATCCCCTGCTTTTCGTAAAGGGGCGGTTCGAAAGGAAACAGCGCCAGAATGCGCGAGACGGCTGCGCCAATCTTCAGGATACGCTTGCCACGCCAGGCCCAGATCGAGGGGCTGACGTAGTGGATGCAGGGGATGCCCTGGCGCTTGAGCGACTTTTCCAGATCAAGGTTGAAATCCGGCGCATCAACACCGATGAAAACGTCGGGCGGATCGGCCAGCAGGCGTTTTTTCAGTTCCCGGCGAATCCCGGAAATCTCCCGATAGTGGCGCAGCACCTCGACATACCCGCGAACCGCCAGTTTTTCCAGCGGATACCAGGAATCGAAGCCCTTGCCGTCCATTTTCGGGCCGCCAATCCCGAAAAAACGGGCCTGCGGCAAACAGGCCCGGAGTGCGACGATCAGATGGCTGGCCAGCAAGTCGCCCGATGTTTCGCCCGCCACGATGGCGATGCGGACTTCCTTGGTCATCGGATGATGCCGCGTTTCGAGACCGCCAGAAAATCGAGGATCGGCTGGATTTCGGCCGGATGCATTTTGGCGTCCTCTTCCAGTTTGGCTTTCGCTTCGTCGAGCGTCAGCCCGGATTTGTAGAGGGTTCGGTAGGCGCGTTTCAGGACCATCAGCGCGTCGGGAGAAAATCCTCGGCGCTTCAGGCCTTCGGCATTGATGCCGTAGGGCGTGGCGCTGTTGCCGGCGGCCATCACATAAGGCGGCACGTCCTGAAGGATCACCGTTCCCACCGCGGTCATGGTATGCGCACCCACCCGGCAGAACTGGTGCACGCCGGTATAGCCGCCGAAAATCGCCCAGTCACCGACGTGGACATGCCCGGCCAGTTGGGCGTTGTTGGCAAAGATGGTCTTGTTGCCGACCTGGCAATCATGGGCGATATGCACATAGGCCATGATCCAGTTGTCGTCGCCGACGCGGGTCACCCCGGCGTCCTGCACCGTACCGAGGTTCAGCGTGCAGTATTCGCGGATGGTGTTGCGGTCGCCGATTTCCAGGCGGGTCGGCTCCCCGGCATATTTTTTATCTTGCGGAATTTCGCCGATCGAACTGAACTGGAAAATGCGGTTATCGCAACCAATGCGGGTATGCCCGGAAATGACGACGTGCGGCCCGATGCGGGTGTTGTCACCGATCTCGACATGCTCACCGATGATCGAATAAGGCCCGACCGAGACGCCCGCCCCCAGACGGGCACCCGAATGAATGATGGCTGTGGGATGGATCATGGTGTCCGACCGTTCATTCGATGTCGCGTTTGGCGCACATCAGGTCGGCCTCGGCGACGATTTCATCATCAACCTTGGCCACGGCGCGGTACTTCCAGATGCCACGCATCTGCCGCGTGATTTCGACGTGGAAATGGAGTTGATCCCCTGCCGATACCGGCTTCTTGAAGCGGGCGTTATCGATGCCGACAAAATAGAACACCGAATCATCACTCGGCAATTCGCCCATCGTCTTGAACGACAGAATACCCGCCGCCTGTGCCAACGCCTCCATGATCAGCACGCCCGGCATCACCGGATGGTGCGGGAAATGGCCGACGAAGAAAGGCTCGTTGATCGAAACATTCTTGTAGGCGTGAATCGACTTGCCCGGTTCACAACTCAGCACGCGATCAACCAGCAGGAAAGGATAGCGGTGTGGCAGGTGCTTCAATATGTCGTGGATGTCCATTTGGTTCAAGATATTATCTCCATTTGTTCAAGTTTTTCTTCAAGTTCGGCCAGACGTTTGGCCATCTGGCCGAGCCGCCGGATCTGCGCCGCATTGTGCAACCAGTCATCATGCGCTTCGAGCGGATAGATGCTGGTGTATTGACCGGGGCGACGGAGATTCTTGGTTACCATCGTTCCGGCCGAAACATGGACGTCGTCGGCCAGTTCAAGATGTCCGACGATCATCCCGGCCCCGCCCACCGTGCAGCGCCGGCCAATGTGAGTACTACCGGCAATGCCGACGCAACCGGCCATCGCCGAGTCATCGCCGATATGCACGTTGTGCGCGACCTGAATCTGGTTGTCCAGTTTGACGCCGTTACCGATCACGGTATCGTCCAGCGCGCCGCGATCGATCGTGGTATTGGCACCGACTTCAACATCGTCGCCGATGACGACGCGGCCAATCTGCGGAATCTTCACCCAACGCGCGCCCTCTTTGGCAAAGCCGAAGCCATCGCTGCCGATCACGGCACCGGACTGAACAATCACCCGCTTGCCCAGCACACAGTTCGGGTAGATCACCACGCGCGGATGAATCAGGCAGTCGTCACCAATCTGCACGTCATCACCGATCACGCAGCCGGGCGCAATGACAACGTTTTCACCCAACCGGACACCTTTCCCGACCACCGCATTCGCTCCGACACTGGCCGAGACGGGCAGCGGTGAATCCACAACGGCCGACGGGTGGCTGCCACGCACCGGTACCGGCGGCGGATTGAGCAGCGCCGCGACGCGCGCGTAACAGGCGTAGGGATTGCTGTGGATGATGCGCGGCAACTCGCTATCAGCGGCATTCGCCTTTGATACGATAACCGCCGAAGCACCGGTGGTTTTCAGTTGCTGCCGGTATTTCGGATTGCTCAGGAAGGCGATCTGCCCTGCCCCGGCCGAAGCCAGTGTGGCGACCTGACGGATCATCACCGACCCGTCGCCGACCAGTTCTCCACCGAACCGGGCGACGATTTCGTCGAGTCGCAATCCGTCTCCCACGGCAGCTTATTTGCTGTTGCCTTCGGACAAGGCCTTGATGATCTTGTCGGTAATGTCGAGGCGCGGGCTGACCCAGACCACATCCTGCACGATCAGGTCGTATTTTTCGGCTTCGGCGATCTGCTTGATGGCCTTGTTGGCCTTCTCGATGATCGCGGCGTTTTCTTCGTTCTGACGCAGGTTGAGATCTTCACGGAATTCGCGTTGCTTGCGCTGGAAATCGCGCGACAACTCGTTCAGCTCGCGCTCCTTGGTGCGACGATCCGACTCCGACATGGTCACAGCATTCTTTTCCAGCCCCTCCTGCATGGTTTGCAGTTGCTTGGCGACGCGCTGCAGTTCCTGATCACGCTTCGAGAATTCGGTTTCGATCTTCTTGGCGGCCTTGACGGCAGTCGGTGCGTCGCGGAAGATCCGCTGGGTGTTGACGTAACCGACCTTGAGCGTATCGGATGCGGCGGCATAAGACACGGGAAGCATGGTCATCAACGCGACCAGCAAGGTGGCAATTTTCTTGTTCAAGCTGATTTCTCCTGTTTAAAAAGTCTGTCCCATCTGGAACTGGAATTTTTGAAGTTTATCACCATCCTGCTTGTTGAGCGGTTGGGCGATACTGAATTTAAGCGGACCAAACGGTGAAATCCAGGTGGCGGCGAGGCCGGCCGACATGCGGATATCCCCGGCGTCGCACACGACGTCCCGCTTGGTACATGCACCCGTGTACCCTTTCTTTTCTCCGTAAACCTGGCCAGCATCGAAGAAAGGTCCGAAGCGCATCGATTTATCCTTGCCGAATCCGGGCAGCGGTACGGACAGCTCTGCATTGAAGATCACGCGACGCGTTCCCCCCAAGCGGACTTCGTCTCCCTGGCTGTCAATTTCATACGGCCCCAAGCTGGACGTATCGTAGCCACGCACCGAGCCAACGCCACCAGCATAGAAGTTCTTGAAGAAGGGCACTTCCTGCCCGCCCAGCCCTTTGGAATAACCAACTTCACCGTTGAGCATCAACACCATGTCGCGGGTAACGCTAAAAAACATCTGCTGCTGTGCGGTCGCGCGGTAATATTTGAGGTCTCCGCCCGGACTGACTTCAAAGTTCACCCGTTGCAGAACACCCTTGGTCGGATTGATCGCACTATCCTTGGTATCCCTGGCCCAGCCAGCCGTCAGCGGCAATGAAATATTGGAACAGGAATTCGAGCCACCGCAGAATTTTTCACTGAAACGGAGGTATTGAAGCGGCGTATCTTTATCGCCTTGGTCGATCTCGACCTTGGTCTGGTCAATCGCCGCACCAAAGCTGATCGTCTGCTTTTCGGTAATCGGGATACCGAATCGAATGCCGCCCCCGGTCGAGACAGTTTTATAGGCGTAATCCAGCGAAGTCGGATTGGACTTGCGGTGATAAACGCTAAAGCCCTGGCTCACGCCATCAAGCGTGAAATAGGGATTCGTGTAATCAATGCCGATGGCCCGGTTGATCTTGCCGGTATTCAGTTGCAGCGAAACATACTTGCCGCTGCCAAAGATGTTCGCCTGGGAAATCGAACCGGAAAGCATCGCCTTTTCCGATTGCGAATAACCGGCGCCGACCTGGATGTTGCCGGTGGATTTTTCGGTGACATTGACATTGACGTCGACCTGATCGGTCGTTCCCGGCACCGGCGGCGTTTCGACGGTCACTTCCGAGAAATAATCGGTTTTGTCGATACGCTCCTTGGACAGCTTGACCCGTTCATCATCGTACCAGGCCCCTTCCATCTGGCGCATCTCGCGGCGGATAACTTCATCGCGCGTCTTGGTGTTTCCGGAAACATTGATGCGCCGTACATAGGTGCGCTTGCCCGGATCGACGAAGACAGTAAAGGCCACCTGGCGCTTTTCCTTGTCCAGTTCCGGTGCGGCATTGACGTTGGCGAAGGCATAGCCCTTGGCCGACAACTTGTCGCTGATCGCCTTGGTGCTCTCGTTCAGTTTTTCTCGAGAAAAAATATCCCCCGCCTTGATCTTCATCGACTTGCGGAAATCCTCCTCGGGCAGAATCAGTTCCCCGGCCAGCTTGACCGAGGAAACCAGGTAACGCTCGCCCTCGCTCACCGTCACCGTGATGTAGACGTCTTTCTTGTCCGGGCTGATCGACACCTGCGTCGATTCGATATTGAACTCGAGGTAACCGGCATTGAGGTAATGCGAGCGCAGGGATTCCAGGTCGGCGGAGAGTTTCTGCTTGGAATACTGGTCGTTCTTGGTATACCAGCTGATCCAGTTGGGCGTGCGCAACTGGAACAGATCCTGCAAATCCTTTTCCTTGAAAGCCTGGGCACCGACGATGTTGATCTGCTTGATCTTCGCCGCATCGCCCTCTTCGATCTTGAAGTTGATCGCCACGCGATTGCGTTCGAGCGGCGTGATCGTCGTAGTGATCGTCACCGAATACTTGCCGCGCGTCAGGTACTGGCGCTTCAGTTCCTGCTCGGCCTTGTCCAGCATGCTCCGATCAAAAGTGCGCGAGACGGCAAAGCCGACGTCCTTCAGGCCCTTGATGATCTGATCTTTCTCGAATTCCTTCATCCCGACAAAGTCGATCTGCGCGATGGCCGGACGTTCTTCGACGGCAACAATCACCACGTCGCCAGCGACCTCGATACGCACATCCTTGAAGAAGCCGGTGGCAAACAAGGCCTTGATCGCCTGCGCCGCCTTCTCGTTGGTCATGGTTTCGCCGACTTTCACCGGGAGATAGCTGAAAACCGTTCCCGCTTCAGTCCGCTGAATGCCATCGACGCGGATATCCTTGACCGTAAAGGGCTCGAAGGCATGGGCACCAGTGGTCAACAACACCGAGATCAGCCCCGCCAGGAGAGGTTTTTTCATACGTTCAGCCAGAAATCAAGCGATTGATATCGTTATAAAAAGCACAGATCATCAGCAGGCCAAGCAGGAACATCCCGATTTTCTGCCCGATCTCCATCCAGCGCTCGGACAGCGGCTTGCCTCTGATGATTTCGGCCACATAATACAGCAAATGGCCGCCATCCAGAATCGGTACGGGCAGAAGATTGAGCACGCCCAGGCTGATACTGACCAGCGCCATGAATTTCAGGTAGGGGTTGGCTCCCGACTTGGCCGATTGTCCGGCGTAATCGGCAATCGTCACCGGGCCGCTGATGTTCTGCCAGGAAACCTCGCCGGTCAGCATCTTGCCGATCATGCGCAGGCTGAAAACAGTTTTATCCCAGGTCTCGTCAAGCGCCTTGCCCAAGGCCGTCAGCGGGTCATAGCGCACCACGACGACCAGATCATCACGGTTAAAACCCGGATCGCGAACCGTGGCACCGATACGACCAATTTCCTGCGCGCCATCCTT
>CAYMYD010000144.1:0-6418 GCA_964394535.1 uncultured Propionivibrio sp.
GCAGTTTTTTATGGCTCCGTCACGCCATCATGCTGGCAGCGGCGGTGCTTGGCCTGACCTTGACGCTGTTGGCCGACCGTTTTGTGGACGATACAGAACAAACCCTGCTGATGCAGCGCTTTCGCCAGCGCGCCGAGATTTTGGCGGCCAGTGCGGTCCATCATTTCCAGGAGACGCTGGATTCTCTGGGCATGCTGCAACGCCTGTTTTCCAGCATCGAGCAGCTTGATCGGCAGGCTTTCCACAAGTTTGCCTGGCCGATGTTCAATATTCCCGGCGTTCGCAGTTTCCTTTGGGTGCCACGGGTTGCCGCCAATGAACGTGTTGCTTTCGAGCGGCAGTGCCAGCAATGGTGGGGGAATGACTTTTCCATCAGCGAATACGACGATCAGGGCAAACCAAGCCAGGCGGTAAAACGTGACGTTTATTTCCCGGTGTTTCATGCCGTTCCGGAGAGTGTCGAGCGTCGCTTTGCCGGTTTCGATGCCTATGCCCTCGCAGCGTTTGCGCGCATCATTGATACGGCGGCGGCAACAGGCTCCACCGTGACCAGCGAGCGTGATGCGCTGAGCAGCCTGACGGTTCAGGATGATGTGCTGTTGATTGCAATGCCGGTCTATCGTGGCGGGATAACCCCGAAGACGGCGGCGCAGCGGGTGGATGCCCTGCTTGGTGTTGTGGCGATGACGCTGGATATCGAGACGGTTTTCTCGGCGGCCAATCTCAGTATCTTCAACGCCTCCAACTTTCATACCAGCCTGTTTGACGAGCGCCAGCCGGAGCAGGTGCTGGCCAGTTGGAACAACGGTCAGGCGGGTGAGCGCATTCAGACCTTGGTGTATGCGAAAAATTTCGCTTTCGGCAGCCGTACCCTGACCCTGAATGTCGAAGCCTCCGAGCGCTGGCTGGCAGACAACCGGGCACGTGCCCAAGGCTTCATTCTTCCGCTCGGTTTTCTGCTGACGGGGCTGCTGCTGATTCCCTTGTGGATTCTGCTGAAACGCAGCGAGCAGGCGCGTTGGCTGGAGGCCAGCCGCCACGAGGATGTCGAGCAGCGCCGTCGTGCCGAGCTGTGGGCGAACAAGCTCTCTCTGGCCGTTGAACAGAATCCGGCCTCGGTGTTTATTGCCGATCTGGAGCGACGTATCGAGTATGTGAATGACAGCTTTGTTGAGAGTACGGGCTATCCGCGCAGCGAGATCATCGGGCAGGATACCCGGATATTGCGCCCTGACACAGAAGACGATACGCCCTATGAGCTGATGTGGGAGGCGGCACAGCACGGCAGGAAATGGCAGGGTGAATTCCAGACCCGGCGCCGTGACGGCAGCCAGTTCTGGGAGCGGGTGCTGATGTCACCGCTGAAAGATGCGGATGGCCGGGTCATGAGCTGCGTCGTGATCAAGGAAGATATCACCGAGCGCGAGGAGGCGCGGCAGCGCATCGAGCAACTGGCCTTTCACGACGCACTGACCGGCCTGCCCAATCGCCTGCTTTTACGTGACCGCTTCGGGCGGGTACAGGCGCTGGCCAGCCGCATGCACAGTCGGGTGGCCATGATGTATCTCGACCTTGACCGCTTCAAGACAATCAACGATTCGCTGGGGCACCCGATCGGCGACATCCTGCTTCAGGACGTGGTGGCGCGCCTGAAAACCTGCGTGCGCGAATCGGATACGATCAGCCGCCAGGGCGGCGACGAATTCATCATCCTGCTCGGCGACGTGCGCGACGGCGATGCCGTTTCCCGTGTGGCCGACAAGATCCATCAGCGCATGGCCGAGCCGTTCGAGGTCGAAGGGCATCTCTTGTCGACGTCTTTCTCGATCGGTGTGGCGCTCTTTCCCGATGATGGCGAGGATTTCGACCTGCTCCTGCAAAAGGCTGATACGGCGATGTATCACGCCAAGGAAGCCGGGCGCAACGCGCATCGCTTCTTTACCGAGCAGATGAACGAAAAGGCCGTCGAGCGTTTGCAACTCGAAACCCGGTTGCGTATGGCGCTGGAAAACAAGGAGTTCGTGCTGCATTATCAGCCGCAGATTGATCTGTGTTCCGGGGCGATCATCGGGGTCGAGGCGCTGATTCGCTGGCGCTGTCCGGAGGGCGAGCTGATTTCACCGGGGCGCTTCATCCCGGTGGCCGAAGAGTCCGGACTGATCGTGCCAATCGGCAACTGGGTGCTTGGTGAAGCCTGTCGGCAGACGCGGGAATGGCAGAAGGCGGGTCTGGCCCCCTTCGTCGTCGCCGTGAATCTTTCCGCTGCGCAGTTCCGGCGGCATGATCTGATCAACAACGTGATCAATGCGCTGGTGCTGTCCGACCTCGATTCGCAGTGGCTGGAGCTCGAACTGACCGAGTCGATCATGATCCGCGATGCCGAGGCAACGCTCGATACCGTGCGTCGGCTGAAGGCGCTGGGCGTCAAACTCTCGGTCGACGATTTTGGTACCGGCTATTCCAGCCTGGCCTATCTCAAGCGTTTTGCCGTGGACAAGCTGAAAATCGACCAGTCCTTCGTGCGTGATCTGGTCGGCGATCCGGAAGATGCGGCGATTGTTCGCGCAATTATCCAGATGGCGCACAGCCTCAAGCTCAAGACGATTGCCGAGGGGGTCGAAAGCGAGGCGCAGAGCGAACTGTTGCGTGAATTCCAGTGTGATGAAATCCAGGGCTACTGGCTGACCCGCCCAATGCCTGCCGACGAACTGGCCGATTTCATTCGCAACTATCAGGGCAGTAAACTGCCTGCGGAGGCTGGCTGACTTTCATGGAGATGATGGAAAACGCTTCCCAGCGCCACGGTTTTCAGGTTTAAGCCCCTTGCCCGGTGCTTCCGGATTGCGGGTGGGAAACGCCCTTACTTCATCTGCTCAACCGCCTCGAAGAGCTGTTTCTTCAGTTCCTCCGTCGACTCTCCCTTGGCTTCGGCGAGACGAATCTGACGTGACAGGTCGGCGATCTGTCCGGCCGTGGGAGGGGGCTTGCCGCGAGTGATGCTGATCGTGCCTGGTGGCGCTTTGCCACGGCTTGTCGCCGTTTTCTGCGGGTTGTTCACCATCTGTGCCCGCTCCGTTCCCGGCTGGCCGCGTTTGGCGGTGATGACAATCGACCTGCCGGGCTGGTAAGGCAGCGGCATCGTGCGGCGCTGCGTTTTGATTGGCTTGGCGTCGTGGCGGAAGGTATCGACCGCCAGCATCAGCTTCTTGCGCAGATCATCGGTCGGTTTTTTGGCCGCTTCGGCCTCGCGAATCTGTCGCAGCAATTCGTCGATTTCGCTGGGAACCGCCGCTGAACGCGAAGGCTCGCCAAAACTTTCCTTGGGCGCTTTCACCGCGACGGCGAATTCCTCGGCGCTGGAGATCAGCTTGCCCAGACGGTAATGGTCGTAACGCATGGCCAGCGTCAGGGCGCTATCGCCCCAGTCATTCTTCGCTTGCGGGTCGGCTCCGCTGTCGATCAGTATCTTGGCCAGATCCTCACGGCCTTCGCGGGCGGCCATCATCAGCGGCGTCGAGCCATTGGGCGAGGTGGCATTGATCGCGGCACCGCGCCCGATCAGGTGTTTGGCAATCTCCGTATGGCCGTTGAAAACCGCGTAGTGCAGCGCCCCCCAGTATTTGCCGTCACGATTGATTGCCGCGCCGTGATCGAGCAGCCATTTGACCGCTTCCAGGTGGCCGTTCCACGCCGCCAGTTGCAGCGGTTGTTCGCCATTCTGGTTGGCACGACGCGGATTGGCGCCGCGTTCGACGAACAGGGCCATCAGCGGAATATTGCCGTGCCAGGCGGCGATCATCAGCCCGGTGCCGATCTGGTTACCCTGAAACTCCGGACTCAGCCCTTCATCCAGCCATGCCCGGATCTTCGACTGGTTATTGCTTTCAACCGCCCAGGCAAACTCGACCGGATCGGGCAAGGCCGCCCAAGCGGCGTTGGTCAGCAGCGCCGCGGCAAGCGTCAGCGCCCGGAAAAATCTTGTTATTGATTGCATTCCTTGTTTTACCTTTGATCAGTTCCCCTACTTATGCCGGGTTTTGTAGGAAAATACAAGCCGGATGCCTTCCCGACTCATTATCGCTTTTGCGCTTTCTCTCGCTTTGCACGGTGCGCTGCTGACGCCAGACCTGTTGAAGCGCCTGGCTGCCGCGCCGCCCCGCCCGACGCTGCAGGCCGTGTTGCGTCTGCCGCCTGCGCTACCGCCGCCGGAGCCCGAACCCTTGCTGAAGAATACCTTCGAGCACGAGGAGGTCGCGAAAATCGAGCCGCCGCCCAAGCCAGCCAAACCGGTCAAGGCACAGGCTGCACCAAAAGCCGTTTCGAAACGTGAGCTCCAGGCGGTGCAGAGAAAACTGGCGAAATACATTTTTTACCCGGAAAAGGCCGTTCAGCAGGGGCTGGAAGGGACGGTGCGCGTGTTGGTCGTGCTGGATGCCGGCGGCAATGTCGAGGATGTCCGGCTGATTGCCAGCAGCGGCCATGCCATTCTCGACAACGCGGCGATCAAGGGCTTTTACGCAATCGGCAAGTTGCCGGGAACAACCGGCGAGTGGGCGTATACGTTCACGTTGCTGCCCTGAATTTCGTGGTGCCCGTCAAGGCGTGGTTTTGCGCCGGAAAATCACGTCGTGCACCCCATGCCCGAGACGCAGGCCGCGCTGCTCGAACTTGGTGAGCGGTCGCCAGGCCGGACGCGGGGCAAAGCCTTCCGCCGTGTTCTCCAGCAGAGGCTCGGCAGAAAGCACTTCCAGCATCTGCTCGGCGTAGTTTTCCCAGTCGGTCGCGCAGTGCAGATAGCCCCCCGCTTGCAGGCGGCTGGCCAATAGGGCGACCAGGGGTGGCTGGATCAGGCGGCGCTTGTGGTGACGCGCCTTCGGCCAGGGGTCGGGAAAGAAGATGTGCACTCCGGCCAGCGAGGCTTCGGGGATCATGTGCTGCAGGACTTCGACGGCATCGTGCTGGATGATGCGCTGGTTGCTGAGGCCGTTTTCTGCCACCAACTTGCACAGGCTGCCGACGCCCGGCGTGTGCACTTCGACACCGAGATAGTCGTTTTCGGGATGCGCTGCGGCAATTGCCGCCGAGGTTTCACCCATGCCGAAGCCGATCTCGAAGATGCGCGGTGCGTGTCGTCCGAAAACGTGATCTAGATCAAGCCGGGTGGGCGCGTAGGGAATGCCGATCTGCGCCATCATCGTTTCGTGATAGCGCTGCTGGGCATTCGAGACACGGCCCTGCCGCAGCACGAAGCTGCGAATCGGGCGATGCCTGGCGGTTTCCTGCGCTTCTTCCAAAAGACGCCCGCTTACGAACCGATCAGGCCGGTGGTCGGCGACGAGGGATCGGCCGAATAATACTTGCGCGGCATGCGTCCGGCGAGGAAGGCTTCGCGTCCGGCTTCGACGGCTTTCTTCATCGCGCTGGCCATCAATACCGGGTTTTTGGCGTGGGCGATGGCGGTATTCATCAGCACGCCATCGCAGCCGAGTTCCATGGCGACCGTCGCATCGGAGGCCGTGCCAACCCCGGCGTCGACGAGGACCGGCACCTTGAGGCTGTCGATAATCAACCGCAGGTTCCACGGATTGACGATGCCCATGCCGGAGCCGATCAGCGAGGCCAGCGGCATCACCGCGACGCAGCCGATGTCTTCAAGCATCTTGGCCTGGATCGGGTCGTCGGCGCAGTACACCATCACCTGAAAACCGTCCTTGACGAGGATTTCGGCGGCCTTCAGCGTTTCCGGCATGTTCGGGAAGAGGTTGGTCGGGTCGCCGAGCACTTCGAGCTTGCACAGCGGATGACCGTCGAGCAGTTCGCGCCCGAGGCGCAGCGTGCGAATGGCGTCATCGGCGGTGTAACAACCGGCGGTATTCGGCAGGATGGTGAATTGCGAGGGCGGCAGGGCGTCGAGCAGATTCGGCTCGCCGGGGTTCTGGCCGATATTCACCCGCCGGATGGCGACGGTGACGATTTCAGCGCCGGAGGCATCAATCGCGGCGCGTGTTTCGGCAAAGTCCTTGTATTTTCCGGTGCCAACCAGCAGGCGGGAATGGTAGGTCTTGCCGGCAATGACCAGGTCGTGCACGGAAGCATTCATGGGTGTTTACCTCGGTAAGAGAATGGCGGGAGGAATGACGGGACAGAATCAGCCGCCACCAACGGCGACGACGATTTCAAGAATATCCCCTTCCGTGAGCAAGGTGTCGGCATGACGACCGCGCGGCACGATTTCACCGTTACGTTCAATGGCGATGCGTTTGCCGGTATAGCCGAGCGTCTCGACCAGTGCGGCGACAGTCATGGCTGCAGGGAACTGGCGGGATTCGCCATTGATGGTGATCTTCAACATGCGCTGTCTGCTGGAGCGGGCGATGGGAATCGAACCCACGGCACAAGCTTGGGAAGCTTGGGTATT
>CAYMYD010000145.1:0-6331 GCA_964394535.1 uncultured Propionivibrio sp.
GCGGAAAAAATAGGACTGCTCAGGCAGGATTGAACCAACACTTTCAATTGCACCCCGCCTTGAATGCAGCCGGACGTTTTCAGGTTTATTCGGTTACAATATCCGCCTTTTCCTATTTCGAGGCGCTGTGTGCAGGCCGATACGCTGATCCGCATCAAGGATCTCAATTTTTCTTACGACGAGCGAGCCATTCTCAAGGGAATCAACATGGAGATTCCCCGTGGCAAGCTCATCGCCATCATGGGCAACTCCGGTTGCGGCAAGACCACCTTGCTGCGCCTGATCGGTGGCCAGCTCAAGCCGACCAGTGGCACGCTGCTGGTCGATGGTGAGTCGGTGCCCGACATGAGTCACGATGAGCTTTACGCCATGCGCCGGAAGATGGGCATGCTGTTCCAGTTCGGTGCGCTGTTTACCGACATTTCGGTGTTCGACAACGTCGCCTACCTGATGCGTGAGCATACCCAGCTTTCCGAAGAGATGATCTTCGACATGGTGCTGATGAAGCTCAATGCCGTCGGCCTGCGCGGTGCTCATGACCTGATGCCTGCCGAACTCTCCGGCGGCATGGCGCGCCGTGTCGCACTGGCACGGGCGATTGCTCTCGACCCGATGCTGATCATGTACGACGAACCCTTCGCCGGCCTCGATCCGATCTCGATGGGCGTCATCGGCCAGCTGGTACGCAAACTGGGCGATGCCCTCGGTGCCACCAGCCTGCTGGTTACGCACGACGTCCAGGAAGCCCTGCTGATCGTCGACTACGTCTATTTCGTCTCCGACGGCCAGATCGTCGCGCAGGGGACGGCAGATGAAATCCGCGCCTCGACCGACCCCTTCGTCCACCAGTTCGTTCAGGGCGAGGCCGATGGCCCGGTGCATTTCCATTATCCGGCGCAGCCTTTCGCGTCCGAGTTGCTGCGGGAGAATGCCCGTGTCTGATCAACGCCCTGCTTTCAGCATGACAGATTTCGTCCGCTCCCTTGGTCACCGGGTCAACAATTCCGTGCAACGGCTCGGTTTTGCCACCCGTTTCTTCATGATGGTGCTGGTGTATTCGGGGCAATCCTTCCGCCGTTTCAACCTGACCATCCGGGAAATCTATTTCTCCGGTTTCCAGTCGCTGCTGATCATCCTGGTTTCCGGCCTGTTCATCGGCATGGTGCTGGGCATGCAGGGCTATGAAACCCTGCAACGCTACGGTTCGTCCGAAGCCCTGGGTGTCCTGGTCGCGCTCTCGCTGACGCGTGAACTGGGGCCGGTGGTCTCCGCCCTGCTCTTTGCCTCGCGGGCCGGATCGTCAATTACCGCCGAAATCGGTTTGATGAAGGCCACCGAACAACTGACCGCGATGGACATGATGGCCGTCAATCCGATCGCCCGCGTGGTCGCGCCGCGCTTCTGGGGCGGCGTGATTTCGATGCCCCTGCTGGCGGCCCTGTTTTCGGCCATCGGCGTCCTCGGTGGCTATCTGGTCGGTGTCGTCATGATCGGCGTCGACGAAGGGGCTTTCTGGTCGCAGATGCAGGGATCGGTCGATTTCCGGCTCGACATCTGGAATGGTGTCGTCAAGAGTTTTGTGTTTGGTGTGGCGGTTTCGCTGATTGCCGTTTTCGAGGGCTACGACGCGATACCGACTGCCGAAGGCGTTTCAGCGTCGATCAAGCGGACGGTGGTGTATTCCGCCCTGGCCATTCTGGCGCTGGACGTGGTTTTGACCTCCTTAATGTTCAGGGGAATCTGATGAGTCGCAAATTGATCGATCTGTGGGTGGGCTTTTTTGTTGTCTTCGGCTTTGCCGCACTGTTGTTTTTAGCGCTGCGCGTCGGCAATCTTTCCTCCGCCAACTTCGCCGAAACTTATTCACTGAGCGCCAAGTTTGATAACATCGGAGGCCTGAAAGTCCGCGGGCCGGTGAAAAGCGCCGGTGTTGTCGTCGGCAGAGTAACGAATATCGGTTTTGATCCCAGCACCTACGAGGCCGTGGTAACGATGAACATTGATGCCCGTTACCAGTTCCCGAAAGACACCTTTGCTTCGATCCTGACTGCGGGTCTGCTCGGCGAACAATACATCGGCCTCGACGCGGGTGGTGATGAAAAAATGATGAAACCCGGTGAGACTTTCGGCAAAACGCAGTCTGCCGTGGTGCTGGAAAAGCTGATCGGGCAGTTCATGTTCAACAAGGCCTCGGAAGGGCCGGAAAAGTAACCGGGAAACAGAAAGGCTTATCGTGAAAACTTGTCAGGCAAAACGCTGGTTCTCCCTGATGGCGGCAGTCGCGGTCATCGGCCTGAGTGGCTGCGCGACGACGGCGAACAACCCCCAGGATCCCTACGAGGGCTTCAACCGCGCCATGTTCAAAGTGAATGAGGGCATTGACGTGGTACTGAAGCCGGTCGCCGAGGGTTACGATGCGGCGGCGCCTCTGCCGGTCAAGACCGGCGTCGGCAACTTCTTCGGCAACCTGGCCGACCTCTGGATCTCGTTCAACGGCTTCCTGCAAGGCAAGGGCGGACAGGGCGCTTCCGACTTCGGTCGGGTACTGGTCAATAGCACGCTCGGCATTGCCGGCCTGTTTGATGTCGCCAGCGAAATGGGCATGGAAAAGCACGCTGCCGACTTCGGCCAGACGCTTGGCAAATGGGGCGTCGACGAAGGCCCGTTCTTCTACTGGCCGATCATCGGGCCACGCACCACGCGTGACACCTTTGGCTGGGTGGTCGATCTCGCTGGCGATCCGGTGCCGTACATCGACGACGTGCCGGTGCGCAACTCGCTGCTCGGCGTCCGCCTGATCCATACCCGCGCCAGTCTGCTGCCCGCCGACAAGATCGTCGAGCAGGCGGCCTTCGATAAATACACCTATATCCGCGACGCCTATCTGCAAAATCGGCGTAGCGTCATCAAGGAATAAGGAAGTCCATGAAGAAGTCGCTGTACACCCTGTTTCTCGGCCTGATGCTGGCAGTTTCTCCCCTGTTTGCCCAGGAAGAGGCACCGGATACGAAGATCAAAAAAGTCACCGAAGACGTCCTCACCATTGTCCGCCAGGACAAGGACATCCAGAGCGGCAATACCAAAAAGGCCATTGATCTGGTCGAAGCCAGGGTCATTCCCCACTTCAACTTCCAGCGCATGACCGCGCTGGCCATGGGGCGTGACTGGAACAAGGCTTCACCCGAGCAGAAAACCCGTCTGAGCGAAGAGTTCAAGACCCTGCTGGTACGTACCTATTCCAACGCCCTGACCAGCTACCGCGATCAGACCCTGCGTTACAAGCCGTTCAAGATGCAGCCGGGCGAAACCGACGTCGTTATCAAGACCGAGATCGTCCAGCCCGGCGCCAAGCCGATCCAGCTTGATTACTCGCTCGAAAAGCAAGGCAATGACTGGAAGGTTTACGACGTCATCGTGGCTGGTGTCAGTCTGGTCAGCAATTACCGCGACACTTTCAATCAGGAAGTCCGCGCCAACGGCGTTGACAGCCTCATCCAGATGCTCGCCAATAAAAACAAGCAGATGGAACCCGGCAAGAAATGATCGAGAAAATCGACAACGGCTTGCGCATCACCGGCCCGGTGCTGATTGCTGACGCCGTCGCCCTGCTGGAGACCGGACGCGGCCTTCTGAAAGGCATCGACAGCCGTGAAGTACGGGTTGACCTTTCTGCCGTCGAGGAAACCGACTCATCGGCGCTGGCCGTGCTTTTTGGCTGGCTGCGCAGCGCCCAGGAACAAGGCAAGACCCTCCGCTTTTTCTCCCCACCGGCCAGCATGATCAGTCTGGCTTCGCTCTACAGCGTTTCCGAAACGCTGCCGCTGACAGAAGACTGACGCAGGCAATCGAGGACAGAAAACAGAGGACTGTTTGCACAGTTTTCTGTTTTCTGTCCTCTGCTTTCTGCCCCCTCAATCAGCCCCCTCTTTCCCTGCAAAAAATGAACGCTGAAGAAATCCAGAAAATCATCGCCGCCGGCCTGCCTTGCGAGGGCCTGAGCGTACAGGGTGACGATTACCCGCAAGCATTGATCGTCAGTTCGCAGTTTGAAGGCCTGAGCCGCGTCAAACGCCAGCAGATGGTCAATGCGCTGCTCAAGCCCTATTTTGCCAGCGGTGAACTGCACTCGCTGCAAATGCAGACGATGACCCCCGACGAATGGAGAGCTACCCGTGGATAAACTGCTAATTCAGGGCGGCGTACCGCTTTCCGGCGACATCGCCATTTCCGGTGCCAAGAACGCGGCGCTGCCGATCCTCTGCGCCTGCTTGCTGACGGACGAGCCCCTGCGGCTCCGGAATCTGCCGCAACTCAACGATATATCGACGATGCTGCGCCTGATCGGGCAAATGGGTGTCACTGTGACCATGGACGGCAACGACGGCCTCATCCTCGACGCCCGTGGCCTCAACAATCCGCTCGCGCCTTACGACATGGTCAAGACCATGCGTGCCTCGATTCTCGTGCTTGGCCCTCTGCTGGCACGCTGCGGTGAAGCGCGGGTATCGCTACCGGGCGGCTGCGCCATCGGTGCGCGGCCGGTCGATCAGCACATCAAGGGCTTGCAGGCCATGGGCGCGGAAATCCACGTCGAGCAGGGCTACATCCAGGCCAAAGCGACGCGGCTCAAAGGCGCACGCATCTTCACCGACATGGTCACCGTCACCGGCACCGAGAACCTGATGATGGCTGCGGTACTAGCCGAGGGCGAAACGGTGCTCGAAAATGCTGCGCGCGAGCCGGAAGTCGTCGATCTGGCGAACTGCCTGATCGCCATGGGCGCCCGCATCAGCGGCGCAGGGACAGACCGCATCGTCATTAACGGCATCGACCGACTGCACGGCGCCACCCATTCGATCATGCCCGACCGGATCGAAACCGGCACCTACCTGTGTGCCGCCGCCGCGACAGGGGGCGAAGTGCGGCTGACACAAACCGCCTGTGATTATCTTGACGCGGTAATCGACAAACTGCGTGAAGCGGGCTGCGAAGTCGCCTGCGGCAGCAACGAAATCACGCTCAAAGCCCCGGCGCGCCTGAAAGCGGTGAGTCTGCGCACCGAACCGTACCCGGCCTTCCCGACCGACATGCAGGCGCAGTTCATGGCCATCAACTGCGTGGCCGAAGGAACGGCGGTGATCCGCGAGACCATTTTTGAAAACCGCTTCATGCACGCCGTCGAACTGATCCGCCTGGGGGCCAATATTCGCATCGACGGCAACAATGCCGTGGTAACCGGCGTACCGCGTCTGGACGGTGCCACGGTGATGGCCACCGACCTGCGCGCCTCGGCCAGCCTGGTGATCGCCGGCCTGGTTGCCCAGGGCGAAACGCTGATCGAACGCATCTACCACCTTGATCGCGGCTACGAGCGCATCGAGGAAAAGCTGTCCCGGCTGGGTGCGAAGGTCAGGCGGGTAAAATAAAACGGTGAGACGTAAGGAGAAAAACGCTTCCTCACTCGCCACCAATCACTAACCACTTCTCCCTGAAAAAATGAATACCATCACCATCGCCCTCTCAAAGGGCCGTATTTTTGAAGAAACCCTGCCCCTCCTGGCCGCAGCCGGGATCGAGCCGCTGGAGAACCCGGACACTTCGCGCAAGCTGATCATCCCGACCAATCGCGACGATGTGCGCGTGGTCATCGTGCGCGCCACCGATGCGCCGACCTACGTGCAATATGGTGCCGCGGACATTGGCGTGGCTGGCAAGGACGTACTGATCGAACACGGCGGTGAGGGCCTCTACCAGCCGCTGGATCTCAAAATCGCCAAATGCCGGATGATGGTGGCCATTCCCGCCGGATTCGACTACGAAAACGCCGTGCGCAAAGGTGCGCGCCTCAAGGTGGCGACCAAGTACATCAACATCGCCCGCCAGCATTTTGCTGCCAAGGGGGTGCACGTCGATCTCATCAAGCTCTACGGCTCGATGGAGCTTGCGCCGCTCGCCGGTCTTGCCGATGCCATCGTCGATCTGGTGTCGACCGGTGGCACGCTGAAGGCCAACAATCTGGTCGCAGTCGAACACATTCTCGACATCTCCTCGCGACTGATCGTCAATCAGGCGGCGCTGAAACTCAAACGGGAAAAAATCGACCCGATTCTCGATGCCTTTGCCAGCGTGGTCGGTTCATGAACATCAAACGCTTTTCCAGCCGTGACGCCGATTTCACCACCCGCCTTGACGCCCTGCTGGCCTTTGAGACCGCGCAGGATGAAAGCGTCGACCAGACCGTCGCCGCCATCCTTGCCGACGTCAGGACACGTGGCGATGCCGCCGTGCTTGACTACACCCGGCGTTTTGACCGGCTTGACGTGCGCTGCCT
>CAYMYD010000146.1:0-6328 GCA_964394535.1 uncultured Propionivibrio sp.
CTGGGCGTGGAACAAAGCAATGAGCAGGCCCTGATGTGGATTTCCCGCGCCGCCGCACTGGGCGATGAAATCTCCCGCGCCCAGATGCAGGCTCTGGTGGGAAAGCCTCTGTCGAGGTGTAGGTACGATTAGCGAAGCGTAATCGTACGCATGGGTATCAGCTTATCCGGGCAGAAGAGGTGTTTTCATACGTACGATTACGCTTCGCTAATCGTACCTACGGGGAGGTTTTTCATCATTCGGGGTGTGGCGATGGGCATCATGAGAGTTAGCGTAATCGTACGGGGTGGCTTGAAGTTCGCCGTTTGTCTATCCAAAACGAAGCTGGTGCGTTAAGCAGGGAAACAGCCTTGGAGAACCCCATGAAAAAGACCTTGAGCATGACCCTGTTTCTTGCCATCAGCCTGTTGCCGCCGACGCTGGCGGTGGCCAATGACCGGGCGATCGGTGCGCTGATCGGCGGTGGTGCCGGTGCAGCGATCGGCAATGCCATCGGTGGCCGCAATGCGACAATTGTTGGTGGCGTCCTCGGTGCCGTTGCCGGAGCGGCCATCGCGGCGGAGGATCGGGATGATCGTTACGACGACCGGCGGGTCAGATACTATGCGCCGCAGCAGACTTACTACCCGCCACGTACTTACTATGAGCCGCAACGGGCCTACTATCCGCCGCCACCGAGGCAGGTCTATTACGATCAGCCGCCCCAGGTTTATTACGCTCCGCCCCCGCAGGTTTACTACACCCCGCCGCGTCACCGGGTCGTGGTCAGCCCGCCGGTGATTCACATCGAAAGCGGTTATTACCGCGACGGACGCCGGGGCGGTTACGGTCATCGGGCGTATTACCGGCCTTATTGAGTAGGGGCGGTTCGCGCAACAGTTGCATGAAACCGGGTTGCCATCATCAAGTGCGGTTTCAAACCGGCGAATGAAGGTTTTTGTTTGATTTATTATCGCAGTCTGCGATAATGGCGACATGCGACTGATTTCAAACAAGGTTCTGCGGGATTTTGCCCGGCACTATCCAGATGCGGATGCTCCTCTGCAAGCCTTTCGTCGCTTGATTGAGGCGGGTTCTTTTTCCAGTTTTGCAGATCTCCGCCGTTGTTTTGGCAGTGTTGACAAAGTGGGTGAGCGATATGTTTTTGATATCGGTGGCAACAAATACCGTTTGATCGCCAGCATTGCCTTCACTCCGCAGCTTGTTTGGGTCAAGGCGGTACTGACTCACGCCGACTACGATAAGGGGAAATGGAAATGAACACCACACAAGGACTGCTCGAACAGGTCATGCTTCCATGGCAGTCTGTGCATGCCTCGCTTGGTCTGGCGGCACCACTGGACGATGACACCGCTTACGAGACGCTGCTGGCGTTTGTGGATGAGGCCTTTGCGCGTTTCGGAGCAGATGATGCTCATCCGGTCATGACTTTGGTGGCGCTGGCCGCCGAGCGGATTCGTGATTATGAGGCAAGGAAATATCCCTGGCCGGATACCCTGAGTGGCGCAGAATTGCTACGATTTTTGCTCGATCAGCACCAGCTTACGCAAAATGACTTGCCGGAGGTGGGAACGCAATCCGTTATTTCGGAAATCCTCTCCGGCAAGCGGCAGTTCAATTTGCGCCAGGTAAGCGCCCTGTCGCGACGTTTCGGCGTGCCGATGGGGGCGTTCAGCAATTTTCCTGAAGCGCCTGACGAGCATCGGCACTGAGGTTTGTTACGGCGCATCAGCGTTGCGGGCCACGCTTTCCTGAGCCAGGAAATTCTGGCGCATTTTTTCGAAGTGGGCGACACTCAGTTCGAAAGCGGCAACGCCCAGCGGGAGGTGGTGTGGTGGCTCCGGCATTTCCGCCGCCGCGATGATGGCCTGAGCGGCACGCACCGGGTCGCCCGGCTGTTTGCCTGACCAGGCGCGCAACTGTTCGCATTTCAGCCAGGCACTGGACTGGTAGTCGGCAAAGCGGCGCGGGCTTTCGTTGGCGGAGCGTCCGGCCCAGTCGGTGCGGAAACCGCTCGGCTCGACGACGATCACGCGGATTCCCAGCGGCGCAACTTCCTGCTGCAAGGCACCGGAGAGGCCGATGACCGCAAATTTCGTCGCGTTGTAGTAGCCCAGTCCGGCTGAAGGCCGGATACCGGCCAGCGAGGCGATGTTGATGATCGTACCGCTACGCTGGCGGCGCATCACCGGCAAGGTGGCCGAGGTCATGCGTCCGAGCGCAAAGACGTTGATTTCGAACATGCGTCGGACTTCGGCGTCTTCGCTCTCTTCAACCGAGCCGAAGTAGCCGATGCCGGCGTTGTTGACCAGCACGTCGATTCGCCCGAAATGCGCTTCGGCGGCTTGGACAGCGGCTTCGACCTGTGCCTGGTCGGTGACGTCGAGGCGCAGGATCAGGGCGCCGGCGTGACCGGAAAAGTCCTTCAGGTCTTCGGTCTTGCGTGCGGTGACGACGGTCGGATAACCGGCGTCCAGCAGTTGCCGGACCAGTTCCCGGCCAAACCCCGTCGAACAACCGGTGACAAACCAGACCGGCTTGCCATTGTTTGCAGCCATTTTTACTCTCCTCGAAGTGGGTAAACAGCGATAGATTATCCTGAAAAGCGCTGCGCAAGGGCGGATTGACGAAAGATCCGGCGCATGGCCTGTCGCCCTCTTGCCCGCAGGCGGGAGGATAGGGGAGGGCCCCGTCTTTCGCGGGCAGGATCACCGCTGTAGCGGAGGAAAGCGGCATCTGCATCCGTACGATTACGCTTCGCTAATCGTACCTACGGCCTGCCTGGTTTGGTGGCCTTGAGGGTAAATGCAATTGCACTTCCCCCTTCTTCCTTCCCGGAGCGTCATAGAAGCAACGTGATAGAATCCTCACACCTTATTTCTTCTGATTGAAATCCCTATGTTCTCAGGAATTGTCGCGGCAGTTGGCCGCATTACGGACCTTTCCCCGCGCAATGACGGTACGCCGACGGTGCGGCTGACGATCGATGCCGGAACGCTTGATCTTGCTGACGTGGCACAGGGTGACTCCATTGCCTGTAGCGGCGTCTGCCTGACCGTTGTCGAAAAGCAGGGCAATACCTTTGCCGTCGATGTTTCGCCGGAAACGCTGTCCTGTACGGTCGGCCTCGCGGCCATCGGGCCGGTCAATCTGGAAAAGGCGCTGCGTCTCGCAGACCGCTTGGGCGGACATCTGGTTTCCGGCCACGTCGACGGGGTTGGCACGGTGTTGCGCTTCGATGCGCTGGGCGACAATCGCCTGCTGCACATCCGCGCCCCGGCAGGGCTGGCCAAATACATTGCCCGCAAGGGCTCGATCACCGTCGATGGTGTCAGCCTGACGACCAACACCGTCGAAGCGGCTGACTTTTCGATCAACTTGATCCCACACACACTGCAGGCAACAACCCTCGGTACACTTCAGGTCGGCGATGCGGTCAATCTGGAAATCGATCTGATCGCCCGCTACGTCGAGCGCATGCTCAGCTGTGAAGATCCCCAGGAGGCACGCTGTGAGCCCTGACAACAGCAAATCGGCGATTGCGCCGGTAGAGGAAATCCTGGCGGAAATGCGTGCCGGGCGCATGGTCATCCTGGTGGATGAAGAAGACCGTGAAAACGAAGGCGATCTGATTCTCGCGGCCGAATACGTCACGCCCGAAGCCATCAACTTCATGGCCACGCACGCACGCGGCCTGATCTGCCTGACCATCACCGCCGCCCGTGCCCGGCAATTGGGCCTCACGCCGATGGCGCGCGACAACCGCAGTCCGTACAACACTGCCTTCACCATTTCCATCGAAGCGGCAGAGGGCGTTACCACCGGCATTTCGGCGCATGATCGCGCCCGCACCGTCCAGGCCGCCGTGGCACGCGACGCCCGGCCGGAAGACATCGTCCAGCCCGGCCACATCTTCCCGATTACCGCCCGCGACGGCGGCGTGCTGGTGCGCGCCGGACATACCGAAGCCGGTTGCGATCTGGCGCAGATGGCCGGCCTGCAAGCGTCGTCGGTCATCTGCGAAATACTCAAGGAAGACGGCTCGATGGCCCGCCTGCCCGACCTGATCCGCTTCGCCCACGAACACGGCCTGAAAATCGGCACGATTGCCGATCTGATCCAGTTCCGCAGCCAGCACGAGACGCTGGTTGAACGCAGCGTCACCAAGCCGGTACGGACAGCCCACGGCGAATTCACGCTGCACGCCTATACCGACCGCGCCGCCGACGAAGTCCATCTGGCGCTGACCAAGGGCGACATTTCGCCGGAACGCGAAACCCTGGTACGGGTTCATGAACCGCTGTCGGCTCTGGACTTCCTCGACATCGACCGCCCCAATCATTCGTTCTCGCTGGACCTGGCCCTGCGCACGCTGGCGCAGGCCGAATCAGGCGTCATCGTCCTCCTGCGCCGCAGTGAAAGCGGGCAAAGCCTGCTCGCCGCCCTCTCTGCTGAAGCGCAGCGGGCCGCCAAATGGGATCCGCGCCTGTACGGTATCGGCGCACAAATCCTGCGTGATCTGGGCGTACGCAAAATGCGCCTGATGGCCAGTCCGCGTCGCCTGCCGAGCATGACCGGCTTTGGTCTGGAAGTCACCACCCACATCACATCACCCGACGGGCTTGAAACCGTCTGAAGGAGAAAACCATGCCCCGCTTTGATCACATCCACGAATACCCCGCCAACCTGGAGGCCGACGGTTTGGCCATCGGCATCGTGATGAGCCGTTTCAACCCGGAGATCGGTGAAGCCCTGCTCGCCGCCTGTGTGGCTGAATTGCGCCACCTGGGCGTTGCCGACATGGATATCGAAATCGCCACGGTGGCCGGGGCGCTGGAAGTCCCGCTGACGCTGCAAACCATGGCGCAGAGCGAGCGCTTTGATGCGCTGATCGCCCTCGGCGCGGTCATTCGCGGCGAAACCTACCATTTCGAGGTGGTTTCCAACGATTCCTCACGTGGCATCATGGAAGTCCAGCTGGATACCGGCATCCCCATCGCCAACGGCATCCTGACCTGCGAGAACGACGAACAGGCCATGGCAAGAACCCATGAAAAAGGCAGCGATTGCGCACGCACTGCCGTCGAGATGGTCAACCTGCTGCAAGCCCTGGGGGAAAGACAGGCATGAGCGATGCCGCTGAAAAAACCGCGCCGCCGAGCGGCAAGTCGTCCAGCAAATCGTCACGCCGCCGCGCCCGCGAGTTTGCCCTGCAAGGTATCTACCAGTGGCAGCTGAGCGACAACGACGAGGCCGCCATCGAGGCACACCTGTACGAAGCTGACGATTTCGGCAAGGCCGACCGGGCGCTGTTCACCCGCCTGTTGCGCGGGGTGCTGGCACAAAACACGGCCTTGCAGGAACACTTGCAACCCTGCCTGGATCGTCCCTTCGCCGAACTGTCGCCAGTCGAATCCGGCATCCTGTTGCTCGGTGCTTACGAACTCATCAACGACCCGCAAACGCCGTATCGCGTGATCATCAACGAAGCCATCGAACTGACCAAGGAATTCGGGGGTACCGACGGTCACAAATACGTCAACGGCGTCCTCGACAAACTCGCCGCCAGCCTGCGGACGGCAGAGGTGGAAGCCAAGCGGACGGGGCGGAAAACTGACAATTCTAGATGAGGGCTTGCCATGTCGTCTGTACACGAAATTGAAGCGCAAGTGCTTCGCCTCGCAGCAGAAGATCGTGCACGCATTCTGGAGCGGCTGATTGCCAGCTTTGAGCCTGACTCTGGTGTCGAGCAGGCCTGGGTTGATGAAGCCTTGCGCCGGGAAGCAGACGTGCTTGGCGGCAAGGTTCAGCTTGTTCCGGGCGCAGAGGCCGTTGCGCGCGTGCGTGCACGGATCGCATGAACTACTGGCTTCATCCGGAAGCTGAGGCAGAGCTTGGTGAGGCGGCGGAATACTATGCAGCAAAAGCCAGCCCACTTGTTGCTGCTGCTTATGTGCGGGAGTTCGAGCGTGTGCTTGCGCTTGTGCTGAGTAATCAGCGACTGGGAACGCCCACGGTGGGCAATCTCCGCAAATATCCCTTTCGCCGCTTTCCTTACGCGATCATTTACCGGGAAGATACACTGGGCGGGCCGCAGATTTATGCTGTCGCACATCAAAGCCGAAAACCCGCCTACTGGAATGAGCGTACCGACTGAATTTCATTCCCATGCCTTCCGAATTCGACCTGATCGCCCGTCATTTCTCCCGCCCGACGCCGCAAGCCGTCCTCGGGCCAGGAGACGACTGTGCCCTGCTGGCCCCGGCACCGGGTATGGAGCTGGCGCTCACCACCGACATGCTGGTTGCCGGAACCCACTTCCTGCCCG